>DAOUPF010000059.1 GCA_030626265.1 Sulfurovum sp. | reverse complement strand
TTTCCAAGCTCAAAGTTTAGTTGGGATATGGCTATAGAGCCTTGTTTTGTCTTGAGAGATTTACCTTTGCTATCTAGTACAGTTGCACCTTTTTCTGTACCTACTAGTATGACATATAGAGTGATTTTGTTCTCCTCTAGTATCTGAGCAAAGCCCTCTAGGGCATCTTTATCTCCACCATCACTCACTACTATGAGAATCTTTGGCTCTTTTTTATCTAGCATCTTGGCAGCCAAAGAGCCAAGAGCAGTAAAATCAGTTGATGCCATATTGATGTAACTCTCATTTACTCCATCTACTATCTGCTCTAGTGTTGACTTGTCACTAGTAAATGGTGCTAGCATAAATGAAACATGGGCAAAAGCAGTCAGAGACACTTCATCCGTGGGCATAGCTCGTAGTAGCTCTATAAGCTTCTTTTTGGCAAATTCTAGACGATTTGGATATATATCTTTACTTCTCATGGAGCCAGATATATCTATAGATGCCATAGCACTAAGCCCTTTTATCGCTATAGTTCTCTCTCCTTTTTCTATCACAGGACGAGATAGTGCTACTATCATCAAAAATATAGAGGCAAATATAACAATATTACGAATTTTTGGAGGCAAGGCATCCTCATCAGCCCTAAGCCTATCTAAAACCTTTTTGTCAAATACTCTTGCCATGCTCTCCTTGTTTGTAAGAACTAAAAACATAAATATAACAAAAGGAATAATCATAACCCAGAAAAAATAAGGATGTACAAAACTCATGACCCTATCCCCCTAGATGTTCTTAGATATACGAAAAGTAGCAGAGATATAATAGCTGCAAATAGTGGATATATATACAGATATGTAAGCTGTACAATCTTTTTACTCTTTATCTTGGTTGCTTCTAGCTTATCTATCTCTGCATATATTTTTTTGAGTGACTCTTTGTTATTTGCTGAGAAGAACTGGCCCTTTCCAGACTTTGCAAGCTTGGTTAGATATCTAGCATCAAAATCACGACTATTACCTATGCCTATAGTATGTAGACGAATTTTACTCTTTTCTATCACACCTACAATATCTTCAAAAGATATCTTACTCATATTCTCTATTCCATCAGTGAGGAGTATGGCTATCTTGCTCTTAGCATCACTTTTGGATAGGATGCTATAGGTTTGAAGTAGTGCATCATTGATAGCTGTTTTTCTACCTGCTATACCCAAGTTTTGCATCTTTACTATATCTTGTAAAAACTCTTTCTCAAATGTCAAAGGGGATGCTACAAATGCAACATCTGCAAATGTTATCAGACCCAGACGGTCTTTATCACGCTTGTCTATAAAATCCCAAACTACCTCTTTGACTACTGCAAACTTATTTTTCATAGGATTGCTAGAGTCAAAACCTTTTTGATCCATTGAGCCACTAGAGTCTATCACTAGTACTATATCACGACCTTTTTTCTTCGTATCTTTGTATGACTTGGTGATAACAGGTGAAGAGAGAGCTATAAGTAAACTTACTATTCCAAACCATTTGAGGAAATCAAGCAAACGAGTTTTACTACCCTGTGAAGAGAGGAGTGTATGAATATGAGGAAAATATATAGCTACAGATCGTGCAGCACAATATCTAGCACAAATCCAAAACAGTATGATGATTCCAAGTGCATATGGATACTCAAAACTATATTGATTCATCACATACCTTTATAAATAATTCAAAATGCCGCAGAGTCTCATCATCTAATTTATCTACCTCTTTTTTATACTTATGCCTCTCTAACATAGGCAAAAGCTGTCTATATAGCTCTACTCTTCTCTCATCAGATGCTAACAAGCGACCATAATGTGTAGCACGATATGATGCCTCTTTTGGGTTTGACCAGTTTATACTTTTTAAAGTATCTAAGTAGCTTTTTGCACGATTTATACTCTTGAAAGATTTTATCTTTTGGATGAGAAAATAGATAGCCACAAGCAAAATGATTACCCCAAAAATAATAATTCCCCAATAGAAATAAATAGAGCTATCAGCTATCTCTACTAATGGCTTGATATCCCTCAACTGCTCACCACTACCTGCTACCTGCTCCTTCTTGGCCACTATCTCATCCTCTGCATAATCTTAATCATCGGATCTTCATCTGTAAACAGTTTGACATGACGAATACCATTTTCACGAAACTGCTTATATAGTCTATGATCATTCTCTTTGAGAGCTTTTTGATATGATTTGATGACAGAGGAGTTGATATCACCTTCATATCCAAAACCATTTTCTGTATCTATCAGTCTCAGATATCCTAACTCACTAGGGTTCTCTTCAAATCTATCTCTTACAACCAGAGCAAAAACATCATGTTTTCTAGATAGCAGACGCAGGTCAATATCCCCAACAAAGTCTGAGATTAGAAACAACAGAGACTTTTTGCGAACTCTCTGGTAGAGAGTATCGCTCCAGCCTCTAAAGTCTCCCTCTTTCCCTAGAGGATCAAACTCAAAAGCATGCTCTGTCTCTTTATTGACTGCAAATAGTTTTTTGGAGGCTCTGCTATGATGATATAGTTTATCAGCAAAGTTTATATAAGTAAAGAGATCTTTATTTCGTACAGCAGAAAACCCTAGTATAGCTACTAACTCTGCCATATAATCATTCTTTTGGCGAACTGTTCCAAAGTAAGTTGAGCCATTTAGCATTGTAGAGACTACAACATTTAGCTCTCTCTCTTCACGGTATACCTTGACATGTGGTTTGCCTAGCTTTGCTGTGGTCTTCCAGTCTATTTTACGAATATCATCACCATAGATATACTCACGCAATTCACTAAACTCAAAACCTTCACCATGATATAGGGATGAGTTATTCCCCAACATATCACCAAAGACTTGTTTCTTGGTTCTGAGTACTATCTTTTTGACTCTTTTTTTCAAGGAATAGGTACCGCCGCCAATACTTTCTCTACAATATAATCTTGGTCTATACCCTCAGCTTGAGCTTCATAGCTCATGATAATACGATGACGCAGTATCTCTTTGGCTATATATGCTATCTCTATAGGTGAGACATAGTCCTGCCCTTTGAGATATGCGATAGCACGGCTTGCTTTATACATATCTATACTAGCTCTCGGACTTGCTCCAAACTCTATATAGTCTTTTATCTCATCTATACCATATCTCTCTGGCTCTCTAGTTGCGAAAATAAGCTCTACTATATACTTCTCTATCTCTTCATCTAGATGTACTTTCATCGCCTCTTGGCGAATATGATTGAGATCCTCTGTACTTGCTACTTGCTCTATCGTACCAAAGCTATTGTTTGCCACACGTCTTGCAATCTCTAACTCCTCTTCTCTAGTGTTATATCCTACAACTACTTTCATCATAAATCTATCCAACTGTGCTTCTGGAAGCTCATATGCTCCCTCTTGCTCTACTGGATTTTGTGTTGCCATGACTAGAAATGGAGGATCGAGTTTGAAAGAGTCATCACCGATTGTTACTTGTCGCTCTTGCATTACCTCTAGTAGTGCTGATTGGACTTTGGCTGGGGCTCGGTTAATCTCATCAGCTAGTAGTAGATTGGTAAAAACTGGACCTTTTTTAATCTTGAATGAGTTGTTGGAAGGATCATAAATCTCTGTACCAATGATATCAGACGGAAGTAAATCAGGAGTAAATTGGACTCTTTTGAAGTCTAGTCCTAATGTTTTGGCCAAAGCATTGACCGTAGTAGTCTTAGCAAGTCCAGGCACACCCTCTAGCAGTATATGCCCACGACACAACAGACCAGCAAGCAAGCCCTCGATCATCTTCTCTTGACCTACGACTACTTTACTAATCTCTTCTTTTATCTTAACGATTGTTTCCAATGCAAACTCCTAGACTAAATATACAGAAAGTTTACTATTTTGAGTTTAACTAATAGTTAATATACTATCTGCATCTACGATAACCAGCTCTCCAACCATTTCTATAGTTTACAGATCGTCTCCACTGATAGCTATTTTTGTACCATCTACCTCTAGCACTATTACAGCCATTTCTAACACCTGTACGATATAGTGAGCTTCTATTTGGACCATAGTTATACCCACCATAGTAGTACCCACTAGTCGCCCCTGCACCAACTACAAGACCAGTAGCCAAGCCTCTCTCATATGGCGTACATCCTGTCATAGAGAAACCCGCTAAAACCATCGTACCTACGATTGCCATTTTTATAAATAATTTTTTCATGAAATAACTCCTTTACGTTATCTCATATTATAGTATAAAATTGTGTCAAAATTGTGTCAATTATAAAAAATGTCAAAATAGATAATAATCCCTTGCCTATATGCTATTAAAAATCAAACTCTCTAGTATATGTACCTTCATCTGTATCTGACTACATATCATACTCTAGTCCTATATACTCATTAAGTCATAATATAGATCAAATAGATTTATCACTCTTCAAGTAGCCCATAGCAGTAGCAATAATATCATCATCATCTTTGCTAGGTGACTTCATGGTGATTCTCTCTTTACCCTCTGTTATGAACTCTATAAAGACTTTGTCACCATATGAAGATACCTTGGATATGCCCTGTTCCCGAGCCAATACTTTCATAACAATGACATCTATAAACTGCCTAGTGATAGTATCAAGCTTACCAAATCTATCTGCTATCTCAGACTCTATCTCATATACTTCACCTGTACTCTCACATAAAGATAATCTACGATATAACTCCAGACGGAGTCTATCCTCTGATATAAGTTCTTCGTTGAGATAGGCATCTACTGATAGCTTCATATCTATATTTTGGGCTACCTCTTTGTCCTGACCACTGAGCTCCCTAATCGCATCTTCTAACATACGCAGATATAGAGAGTATCCTATCTGTTTAATGTGTCCTGATTGAGCTTCTCCTATGATGTTACCTCCACCTCTGATTTCTAGATCATGAAAAGCCAGTACTGCGCCAGAGCCCAAATCTGAATGAGATTCCAGAGCCAACAGTCGTCTCTTGGCATTGTCTGTGAGATGATCTTTATCTGCTACTAAGAAATAGCAGTAACCCTCTCTACCTCCACGCCCTACTCGACCTCTGAGCTGGTGCAGGTCTGCTATACCAAAGTTGTCTGCACCATCTACTATCATGGTGTTGGCATGAGGCATATGAATACCAGATTCTACGATAGAAGTAGAGAGTAGCAAATCATACTCTCCATCTTCAAATAGCATCATCTCATCCTCTGTCTCTTTGGCTGAGATTTTAGAATGCAATACTGTGATACGGAGCTTGGGTAGAAGCTCTTGTAGTATCTTTCTCTTCTCCTGTATAGCTGCTATGGAGTTAAATACATAAAATATCTGTCCACCTCGCCGCATCTCTCGGAGTATCGCCTCTTTGATGACCTTATCATCATAGCTCTTGGCAAAAGTTCTCACTCCTTGTCTCTCTGTTGGAGGAGTGAGAATCTCTGAGAAGTCCTTGACCTCTGACATAGCTAGATTGAGACTTCTAGGGATGGGGGTGGCACTCATGCTGAGTAGATGCGTATCTATGGCTATCTCTTTGAGGGATTCTTTCTGTTTGACTCCAAATTTGTGCTCTTCGTCTATGATGACAAGGGCAAGGTTTTTGAACTTTGCTTTGAGTAGGGCATGAGTACCTACTACTACATCTATACAACCCTCTTCTAGCCCCACTAGTGTGGCATTTTTCTCCTTGGTTGTAGAAAATCTATCCAGCTTGCCTATCCTGATACCGTGATCGTAGAACCTCTCTTTGAGACTCTTGAAGTGTTGAGCAGAGAGCAGAGTAGTGGGAGCTATCATCATCGACTGATAGCCATTTTTAGCACACATAAACATACCGTTCATCGCCACTTCTGTCTTGCCAAAGCCCACATCAGCAGAGAGCAGTCTATCCATCATCTTGCCTGAACTCATATCATCTAGCATATCATATATAGCTCTACTTTGATCCTCTGTATGCACAAATCCTGCTTTACTCATAAATACCGCATGCTCTTCCATATCTCTCTTGAGAACTATCCCTTTTTTGAGGTGTCTCTGTGCAGAGAGACTGATGATCTGTGCTGCTATAGCAAATAGCTTCTCTTTGACCTTGCCTTTGAGCTTCTTGAAGCTGGCTTTTCCTAGTCTATCAAGTGCGGGCAGTGCTCCACCCTCTGCTACAAACCTATCAATAACCTCTAAATTGGCTACAGGTATGAGTAGAGAATCCTCATTTTGATAAAGCAGTACTACAAACTCACTCTTAGCACCTAAGATATCTCGTTTTTCTATACCTCTAAATATACCAACTCCGTGATTTTCATGTACTACAAAGTCCCCTACTTTTAGCTCATCTAGTATGATACTAGCTTTTTTGACTCGCTTTCGTTTCAAAGGTTTATTGAGAGAAAGTATGAGTCTATCAGGTCCTAATATATTGACAATACCCTCTTGGTATATGAACTCTATATTTTCAAATGAATTTAGCTCTGAGCCTCTAACTATTCTTTCATTTTTGGCTAAGATAGTTATCTGTTTGTTTTTATGCGATTCTAAAAATTTATTGGGGTCTACTACCTCCAAGTCACGATATATCTTAGACTCTGCTATGAGGGTCGTAGGAAAAGCTCCACGCCCCAGCAGGGGAGTCTCTAGCTCATATATCTCATCCAACTCCCCAGATATATCAGTAGCACAGATAGTATCAAACTGTATAAAAGCACTCTCTCCTAGCTCTTGGAGATGCCATAGTCCCAGAGAGTCAATGTCTTTTACAAATGAATCATATCTACTATACTCTGCACGTGTACGAAGAGCCTCTAACTCCTCCTTCTCTAATGCCAAAAAAGCTGGGCTAATCTCCAAAAATTCTAGCTCATCGGGCAAGCGTTTTTGAGTGTTTTCATCATAATACTGTATAGCCTCTATCTCCTCATCAAAAAGAGATATACGATAAGGCTTGTCTGTATGAATAGGGTATATATCTATGATATCCCCACGAAAAGAGACTTCACCACTACGCGATGCAATATCAACAAAATGATAACCCCAATAATACAACTCATCTTTGAGCTTTTTTAAATCAACTGTATCACCAAATTCCAGTTTCTTCATAGCAAAATATTTTGATTTGGGCAGAGGAAACAGCAGTGTACAAAGTGGTGATATAATCAATCTACCCTTTTTAGGGTCAGGTGACGAATCAACACTTCCTTTTAGCCAATAAGATGCCAACTGTGTAAACAGTAGCTGAATATC
>DAOUPF010000476.1 GCA_030626265.1 Sulfurovum sp. | reverse complement strand
GACATGGCAGCTTTACTGGATACGAGGCAATGAAAAAAAAGAGATATATTCACAATTAGAACCTCAAAAAGACTTGCAAAAGTGTATTGATGAGATAGATGAAGATTCATTTTGTACTTTTTGGGGCTAGTGTATGGCAAGAAAACAATACGGAACCACCATCTGGGGAGCGGAACTTTTAAAAGTTTTGGAACAAAAGACGGACTATGGACGACTAGGACGGGGTAAGACCTATGCCAATACAGGCAAAGTCTATAATGTCTCTGTCAAAGATAGTCATATTAAAGCAAGGGTGAGAGGTAACTATAGCCCCTACTATAGTACGAGTATGGATTTTACTCCTTTTAGTAAAGATGAGATAGAAACTATCAAAAATATTTTAGAAAAAAATCCTCTTATTTTAGCCTCTATCATGAATGGTGATTTACCTGAAGCATTTCTAAATCTTCTTTTTGAAGCCAAAATCTCTCTCTTCCAAAATTTTAAAATGAGCTGTTCTTGTCCTGATTTTTGGGGTGATTATGCCTGTAAACATATAGCAGGACTTTACTATATTGCTGTGAGTGAGATGGATAAAAATCCGTTTATACTCTTCTCTCTTCGTGGATTTGACCTTGTCAAGCATTATAATATAGAGAGTGAGATAGATATAGAGTATCCTCTGTCTCTGGCTTCATGGCAAGATGAAGAGGTGAGTGATGAAGATATGGAAATTATCAAGCTTAGCGATAGCTCTGGCTTTATACTCTCTATGTTGAACCCCAATCCACCTTTTGCATCCATTGACTATAGAGAGGTGATGGAGGAGTTTTACAAAAAAGTACCTAGAGCCTTGGTGCAGAGTATCTCACCTATCCAGAACCGTGAGATGGAGGATATAGAGAGACTGCTGCAGAACTCTGATTTTGAGTTTGTACTCAATCGTGATATCTATGAGAGTAGTTTTTCCGTGACAAATCCTCTCTTGGTAGATTCCAAGCCGCTCTTTTCTACCATGAATGTGAAGTTCACAAAGCAGGGCTTTACTCTCTCTACTACTGAGCTGTTTAGGCTCTTTATCTCATGTGAAGACGAGAGTGGGAGTCAGAGCTATCGTTTCTTGTTTTATCTGTTTAGAGTAGCCTATCTGATGATAGAGGCGAAGAGCTTTGTCCCGACTGT
>DAOUPF010000423.1 GCA_030626265.1 Sulfurovum sp. | reverse complement strand
ATAGTACGAGAGAAGATAGGACAAGAGTACTACATGGCTGCTTGTTCCAAATGTCATGGAGCAGGCAAAATAGCTGGTAACATGGCAAGTCATAAAGAGTGGAAAGCTCTGTTAAATACAGATGCTTCTGAGCTTATATATCTACATGAGGATGTATATAGTGATAAGATAGATAAAAATGCTACCCCAGCAATAACATATCTAAAGAGTGATAAATTCAAAAAAGAGAAAAGAAAACTATTAAAATTTTTACAGGAGTTTGCCAGTGATTCAGAAAGTATCCCTGCTTGTTATTAGCCTAGTTGTTGTATCGTCCACATATTTATCAGCTCAAAAGGTCTGTCCAGAACACTATTCACCTGATAGATTTGAAGAGGCTAGTGATGAACTAGGCTCTGTGATTGAAGAGTACTTTACAGACAAAGGTATTTCATTCTTGCCTACAATTAAAGAGATAGAAAAATTGGGACTAAAAGCCACATCCTCTACAGACTTTCTTCTACCAGATAGTAGAAAAAAATACAAAGAGTTATATTTTCCTACCAAAGCTGGTATCTGGAACTATAAGCTACCAAGTTCTGATATAACCGAAACACATTTACTTATAAAAGATCATACAAAACTATCCGAAATAGACGCTATAAATGTCTACAATGGGCTTTTAGGTGCATATTGGTTTGACTATAAAGTATCTGGGTATGAGATGATACTAGAACCTGAAGATTCTAGAATCAGATACAAGGATACCTACTTTGAGCTAAATATAAATGTATATGGACTCAAAAATGATGCTACAAAACTTCCTAAGACACATGCTGATTTAATCTTTAGAGACTATACAAAAAAAGTAAAACAATATCAAGAGTGTAAGGGTAGTAAGTGAAGATACTTCTGCTAGAAGACGATGAAGTAATATCAGAGCAGATAAAAGATTACTTTGAACTATGTGACTACAAAGTAGATGCCTATAGCAATGGTCTTGAGCTTGTAGAAAATGCAAATCCTACCAGTTATGATATCATGCTACTAGACATCAATACTCCTGGGCTAAGTGGTCTAGAAGTACTCAAAGAGTTCCGTAATCTATCCATAAATACTCCTGCTATTTTTGTCACAGCCATGAGTGACATGAATTACCTCAAAAATGCCTACAGTACAGGATGTAATGACTATGTGCGAAAGCCATTTGATATAGAGGAGCTAGAGATTAGAATAGAACATCTTATAAAAAACAATAGCTCTGAACATATACAAATCACAGAACTATATACCTTTGATATGAAAGATGAAAAACTTTACTATAAAGACAATGAAGTACATCTAAATGATAAAGAGAGAAGTATAATCTACCTATTATTAAAAAATAGAAAACAGTCTGTCTCAAAAGATCTCATCAAGACTTATGTTTGGGATGATCAAGATGTATGTGACAATACTCTACGAACTAAAATTAAAAAACTTAGAGATAAACTAGATGAAAATTTTATCCAAGGATTACGCGGTGCAGGCTATAAGATAGATGTTTGACAGAAAGCTGATTGATCGTAAAAAGTTTACTACTGTACTTGCAGTATCATTCTTTATCTATGGTATCGTAT
>DAOUPF010000037.1 GCA_030626265.1 Sulfurovum sp. | reverse complement strand
TGCAGTTGTTAGTTCGTCTCATATATTCTCACACCATTTTCACACTCCATATAATATAATTATATTAATACATTTTCCCACATTCTTATACAGTCTCCCTCACTCCTCCTCCAACTACACAGTCTCTCACACCATTCTCCCTCACTCCAACTACACACTGTCTCACAGTCTCCCTCACTACACACAAACTAAAACTCCACAAACTAGCCCTATTATAATATAATTATATTATACACCTAACAACGAAAACGCTATCGCTAAACACACTGATCAATAACATTAGCTTAGCTTAGCTTAGATAGCTAGCTTATCTACAACATTGGTTTGTGAACGTTCTTTTATTGGTGCATAATCTTCTCGTGCTGAGTTTTGTAGTCTATCTGTAGGAATATTGTCTTTAGGTTTCTGAGTCCATAATCCACTCATGGCAAAATACCTTACCATATCAGCTGGATTGGACCATTCATCATGTAAGGGTTTTTCCTTAAAGACACCTAAGATTGGATCCCAAGCTTTGGTGTAGCGACCGAACATCCTGATTACACGTGAGCATTTAGTGGCAGAGATGTATGTTTGAGGTATCATTTTACGAACCATTTCGATTCCAGTATTTACATCAGACCTCTTTAACACGATTACTCTACGGACTCCTAGTTCACGCAGTCTAGCCAATCTAGACTTGTTCATACCGAGCTCTCTTACTTTAATGTCATGTGGGAGTATATTGTGTCCATAGTTATAACCTTTAGCTCTCAAGATGTTCACGTAATGATCTAGCCCCTCACCTGAATTGTAATAGTAGTCTACCATTCTCACTTCATGAGAGTGTATCTGCCAGAACCCTAATTCCATGGTGTCATTCATGCCTAAATCCCATGACACGTGGACATCAAGTGCTGGTTCGTATAGCTCTGCTGCCTGGTGTTGTGTACCATCTGGCTGAGTTACGATGCCATCGTCAATGATGTGACCTTGTTCACGCCATAATCGTGCGTAATAAGTACCGTCTCTAACTGCTGCGAATGCTGCTTCTGGTGAATAGGGGTACTCTTGGTTGAACAGATCACCCAGTTCACGTCTCTGTGCCACCACCCACCACTTTTGTGGGTTTGTTAATCTGTACTTGAGGCTAACCTTGGTTAAGTACTCCAGGTTGATGAAGGATACATCGTCAGAGTTTAGCCAAGCTTCGACTTCTTTAAAATAGAGTTCGTCTTCCTCTGTTATAACCTGTGGTGTTGTGATGATACAGTCTGGGTCATCAACCCAAGATAGGAATACTGGTAGGAAGTCTTTGAGGGAACGATTACCTATGTGATTAACTGCAGCGTACCACATCTCGTAGAATGCATTGTGCATGCCCTCTGCTGTACTCTCTATTGCTGCTCTATTACCCTGAGCTAATGCCTGCAGAGTTCCTGCTTTTAGTTCTGTTGCTTTCTGTGGATTCTTGTTGGCTATTTTACCAAGTTCAGAGACATGTAGACGTTGTAGTGTCTCGCCCCTGAATGATGTTTGGATTTTAATGATGGAGCCTGTGCTAAACCCTAATGCTTTAGTGTTGGCTTTAGTTATATCGAGACCCATGAACTCCTTGAGGGCAGGGTCCAGGTTGTCCCATGCTACATCAAGACGTTTAAGTAGTGCTGATGACTCTTCTAATCCATAAGACTGCATACCTATAGTTATGTTGTTGATGAAGAGAGCATCATCATAGTAATCTATTAGGTAGTGTGTACTGATACCCCTCTGTCTACTCTTTAGTATAATAACTCTAGGATGTCTTAGGTGATTGGCGTACACTA
Source organism: Sulfurovum sp. (assembly GCA_030626265.1). Classification (GTDB taxonomy): domain Bacteria; phylum Campylobacterota; class Campylobacteria; order Campylobacterales; family Sulfurovaceae; genus JAAXPZ01. The sequence goes on along the minus strand of DAOUPF010000037.1, from coordinate 6,842 downwards.
CATGTTGTGCATAGTTCATAACATATTTGATACGAGTACCATTCTTGTTAATGATGGAGTATATATTGTTTAATCTCCATAGCTTAGATGTAACGTAGTTCATAATGAAGTCTTCATCACTTGTTGGTTCTGTAAAGAAGATGGAGTAATCTGGCATATCTGGTATGTTCCAGTACACAGATTCATATTGTTGTTTAGTTAGTATCATATCTGTCCTTAAGGTAGGTGATGATGGTGTATATTAGTATGATGGTGATTAGGTACTCTATATCTATCATTTGGATAGGCTTGACTTGAAGAGTTGCATTTTCTCCCCATTAACTTGAGTGTTATTAAGAACGTTTACATTAACACCGCTTTTGTTAAAGATGTTAGTGTATAGGTTGCCTATACCTTGACCTAATAGTGCCCAGTCTTTGATGGAGAGTTCTTTATCATCTGCTAGTGTCTCTGCTCTTGTTAATAGTTTGAGAACAACAGCTTGGAATTTAGGTTCTAGTGCTTGCATACTAGTTACACCTTCAACAACAGCGTCAATCTTCTTGGCTATGTCTTTAGGTGCTTCTAGTTTGACTCTCTCTGCTACCGCATGAAGTACTTGAGGTTCAATAGCTACGAGTGTAGATACGTCATTATTAGTTTCTAATAGTTTCTTTTTCCAACTAAGTATAGTACCATAGCTGGTGTTATACTTTTCAGCTAATTCCTTGGGTGATTTACCAAGTGTAAGTTCAGCTTCAATCTTAATGCGTGTGTTAGTCATTTGTAATCCTTTATATAATTGTATCCAATTAAGCTTAAGTAAAGCTTAAATTGTATATACTAAGGAACATAAAAAAATAAGGAGTCATTATGGGACTAGACCAAACATCACCCCAGTCGACTGAAACACAAGTCACTGAAGAGCAAGCCAATTTAACTCTTGGCCAAAGAGCTAATGAGGTACTTAACAGTGCCCAGCTAGATGAGAACAACAATGTTATCTTACCAGACGATATTCCAGCTGATCTAAAGGAATTTGTCGTTGTGGAGAAACAGCGTAGGGATACACAATCTGGATACACCAAAGGTCAACAACGCATTAAGGAGTTGGAAGCAGCAAATGATAGCTTGGTTACACAAGTTACAACTATAACCTTCACCGATGATGAACAAGCTCATTTAGATAGTTTGAAGTTTGAAGATGTTGATAAATGGTATTTAGAAAAACAAAAGTTAGAACAAGTTAAGTTGGCAGAAGCTAAAAAACTCGTCATAGCAACGACAACAGAAGCATCACAGAATGCTAGTCGTAACTTCGAGATGGATAGACGAAAGCAAGTATTGACAGAGTTCACAGAGAAGACAGGGTTTACCCTGACTGACGACATTATAGCTAATGATGTTCCACCTAGAATAGCTAAGAAGCTTGAACAAGGTATGGACTTTGAGGCTTGGCTTTGGGATGTTAAGAACTACTTAGATACACCTAAACGTGTTGAGAATGAAGTAGTGACTAACGTTACCAATATTGGTGAAGCGGGTTCTTATGCTGATACAGATAAGGTTCCAACTGACCAAACATTAGAGGAGATGTATAAAAATGCATCTCTATAAGGAATAGATATGTCACAAGCAATTGATCAGACTGGTATCGTAAACTTAGGTTCAACAATTGAACGTAAGAAATGGATGCTAGAGGGACTTCTTCAGAAAAGTTCACAATCACAATGGGATGGTTTAAAAGGTAACTCAAAAGAGTCTATCGTTTTTACAACTACAGACATCAGTAAGAAAGATGGTCATGAAGTTGAGTTTCAGTGGGATGGTAATGCTTCTGGTAGAGGTGTAAAAGGTAAAGAGCGACTTCGTGGAAATGAAGAGCAAAAGAAACAATTCTCTGATAAGATCAGAGTAACAAGAGTAAGACATGGTCTTGATAATGGTGATGACTTTGATGCTGTTAACATTGGTAACCTAAACTTATCTCAGCATACTCATTCACGTTCACTATTAGGTGACTGGAATGTTCGTAAAAGAGATCAATGGTTGTTTGATGCAGGACAAGGTTTCCTTAATGGTGGAGTTAATACTCACATTATCAGACCTAATGGTAAAGCTGCAATTGCTGATTTACTTGAAGCGGATGTAATGGACTTAGACTTTATGATGGATTTAGAAGCCATTGTTAAGACAGGTAGAGATTATACTTCTGGTATTGATCGTGCACCTATGAGACCATTCAAGCTAGCAGATGGTAGAAGTATGTGGTTGTTGATGATTGACCCTTGGGTACATCGTGACTTCATTAAGAATTCAGTAACTCAAAACATCTTAGCTCAAGCTGATGTAAGAGGTAACGGAAATAGATTAATTAAATCAGTACTTGGTACTATTGGTTCATTTATGATCGTTGACAAATTGAACTTCTTTGGTCAAACATTTGACAACTCACTGACTGGTTCAGAGGTTGAAATTGCAGGGCTTAGACAGCTACATGAGAGTGGTGTGTTTACGGGTGAGACTGGCTTTGATGATGCTGGTATTATTGCATCTCGTTCACTTATCTTAGGTGCAGGTGCACTACAAGTTGCTGATGGTAAAGCACCAGACTACTTATTTGAAGAAAGTGATGACTATGCTATCACTTCAGGTTCAGGTATGGAGATGTGGACTAACACTCAAGCAACAGTGCTTTATGCTGACAACGAAGACTATGCAGATGCTAAACAAGCTGGTTACCATTATGGTATTGCTGCTGTTGATACATTCGCTAGAATCAATACATAAGGAGATGAAATGGCAATAAAAAATCTTTTGAGTCAATTCACAAACAACTTGAGACGTGTTGTAGAGTCTCTAACAGGTGCTGTACCGTCAACATTGGTACCAGCTAATCTAAGAATGGGAGCTGATCCTCAGTATGCAATAGCTGCTGATGAGTATGTAGTTTGTACTGTACCAGCGTTTTCAGTGCTTCACAAAGTATACTTAGTTGTAGAACAAGTAGGTTTAGGTGCAGCTAATGTAACGTTGAATGCACCAACACCAGTTGTTCTTATTACAGCTGCTCCTATAACAGCTAAGGGCATTACTGTATCAGCAGTTGCAGATATTTACGTTGATGCACCTACAACAATCTCTGTTGCTTTGACATTAGATCAAACAGAAGCGGTGGCTAATGGCTTAATGAAAGTTGTAGCTCAATTTACAGCAATTAATACCAATAACGGTATGTACGGAGGGTAATATGGCAGCGTATTTAGCAACAATAAACACACCAACAGATGTCGAAGTTGATGAGGTTCCGGAAGCTGATAAAGTTCCTGAGGCTGTTAAAGCCCCAGTAGCTGATAAAGTTCCTGAGGCTGTTAAAGCCCCAGTAGCTGATAAAGAGCCAGTGGTAGATACTAAATCTGCACTTGATAAAGCCAAAGAAGCGGTTGGCTCCAAAACAAAGACTACTAAAAAGTAGTGATATTGAGGGCACTTAGGTGCTCTCTCTTATCTTTACAGATAACTAAAGAAAGGTGGTTTGCATGCTAGCACATATAATAGTTGATAAGGCAAGGTTTGCTTTAGGTGACACTAAAGAAGAACGTTGGTCTACAGACAGATTGTTAGACCTTGTTGATGAGGCACAAAAGGATATATGTCTAAACACTGCTATGTTTAGAAGAGAGTCATATATACCTCTTGTAGTAGGTAACTATTTGTATGATCTACCTGAAGATGTTCTTTTAGTTCATCGTATTGAAACACTATCAAGAAAAACAACCTTTAAAACTAAAGATGACTTTGACAATCTCAGTCCTGACTGGAGATCTGTAGAGGGTGAAGTGGTTCAACACATTATTAAAGACTCTATCCCTATGAACAAAATAGAAGTATTCCCAATACCTAGTGGAGATATGTTTTATATACCTACATATCAAGGTGTTCAAATGGATTCAGATACTCAATTAGTTATGCAGGATGTAGAGGGTGTTATTTCTGATATGGGTGAAGATGGTGATTTTGCATCTATGGATAGTGTGCTTGGTGTTTATACTGGTTCAGTAGTTGACATTAATGTTACAGCTGTTGATGCAGACCCTGAGGAAACTATATGGGGAGTGTTTGTTGATTACTACACTATAGACGAGACTGTAGATGGTGTAACTCAACATATAGATTGGGCAGCTAGACCAATGGGTGTAGCATCAGAAGTAGGCATAGCTCAAAATCTTGATGTTGTAGATATCGAACTATTTGGTGTAATAACTGAACTCGATATGAACGCAGGATATATGTCAGACACTTGGGGAGCAGTTGCTTCCATCATAGAGGGTGAATCAGTTCTTAAAGTATTCTACACTGCTATACCACCTGATGTTTCAACAAAAAACGCACCACTTATCTTATCTAATATATGGGCAACCGCACTTAAATACTATGTTGCTGGTTACGCCCTAATGGATGATAATGATGCAGGTAATATAGAGCGTGGACAAGCATTTATTGGTAGGTATGGTAGAGAGTTACAAAAAGCTAAAACACTATCATCACTTGAGGCGCACGATGACACAGGTGCAAGGGTTACACAATATCAAGGACCATTTAGGAGATAATCATGGCAGAAGTAATAGATAAAAAGAATGTATATGTAAAACAAAAGATAGTTGCTCAGGATATTGAGTTTGGACTTACTAAGGTTATTCAGATTAGAGCTGGTCAAAGAGTGGAGGGTACTCAGATTAATGCATCTACTATACCTTATGATGCTAACAGATCAATAGCTGATGTATTAAAACAGTTGTTGGATAACGCAGGTATAGCATAATGAATGATATAACTGTTGTACAAGTTCTTAAAGAACGTATAGTTGTAGAGGACATTCAATTTGGTGTTGGTGGGGTACAGCAGGTTAGAGGTGGTATAACTAAACAATACCAAATGATTAATGCTTCTCACATTCCTATGAAGGGTGATCCATCACTATCTATAGAAGATGTACTTAATGATGCTATCTTAGCTACCAATGTATATGATAAGGCTGAAGCTGATGCAAGGTTTGCTTTCATTTCAGGAAGTCCAGCTCATTCATTTGATGTTGGATTAGCTTCAAATGAAGATCATGCTATTCCTTTAAGACAAGCATACCTACTTACATCATCTACCTTTAGATTCGTAGGCTCTTGGACACCTACAGTAGGTGATGAATATCCAGATACTGGTGGTCAGTCAAATGGTGCTCTGTGGTTGATTGAGGGTGTTGATGAGTCTACTGGGTATACGTATGTAGCTGGTGATCTATTAGGTAAGACTGTACATAACAACGACCACATTATATGGAATCAAGATAGTGATAGTTGGACTCACTCAGTACAAGATTCTGGTGCTGATGTTTATTATGCAAGAGATGGTTCTAAGCCTATGTTAGGTAACATTCCAATGAGTGGATATAGAGTTACTGGTATGGGTGCTGGTGTTGATCTATCAGATGCAGTAACACTACGTCAGGTTCAGGATACTTTTCTACCATTAGATGGTTCTAGTGTAATGACTGGTGATTTAGTTAGTGAAGCTAATATAGAAGCTGATTCTATAACTGTTAACAATGTAGCTGTTGTTACAGTTGATGAAGTACCAGTATCAGTGTTTCCAGATGATGAAGGGTTAGCTCTTGTAACTCATGCGTCAGGTAATGTTTGGGCTAAGATACTTGGCTTACCAGTTGAGACAAATCATAAAGGTAAATCAGTTACTACTTATGGTGTAGAGGGTGATTCTTTTTGGTCATATGTAAACTGTAATCCAATTGAAATGAGTTCAGATCAAGTGCTTCAGGCAGGTGTATCAGCTAGTGTTGTTGGAGGGTTTACCATTCTTGATGGTGTTACTCTTACAATACCTGATGAGTCTGTACTAGCAATTATTTAGGAGATGAAATGGGTATATTAAAATACATAGCTGATAAGCTATATAGTAATGATAGCGAAGTTGCTTTAGTTGAGGACAATGGTGGTATTGAAAGTGGTTCAGATATAAATGGTTCATGGATTAAGTTTCCTGATGGTACACTAATTTGTACGGGAAAAGGACCAGAATTAAGTTATCAAAGCACTACAAGTCACCATTTTGGGACAGTATCGGGTGACTCTGACTTTAGGACTGGTATGTATACCTTTCCTATGGCATTTATAGACTATCCAAGTGTATCTTTTACTGCAAATAACTATTATGCTCTACAGGTATATGAAAGAACAATTACCTTTAGTAGTGTTGAAATTGGTATGCACACGAAAAAAGGTGAAGATGCTTCTAAATCAATAGTCACTATAGTAGCAATAGGGAGATGGAAATGAGTAGTAAATTAAAATTAAAGAGTACAGCAGGCGGTTCATTATCACTTGCTGTGGATGATGCTTTAGCAACAGATGAAACATTAGTTGTCCCTAATGAGGGATTCCAACCTTTAGATGAAGATCATGGGATAACAAGGGGGACATGGGCATTTGGTGAATGGACTAAGTTTCCTGATGGTACTGCAATTGTCACTTTGAGAGATTCTCCAGCACATCCAAGTTGGATATATGCCTTTCCTTTTACTTTTATAGGAGGACCAACAGTTATACCTGGGAGTAGATCATCTCTTCCTTTTATAGTTACTGCACATGGTGTCACCTCAACTCAGATGACTCTATATAGATGGAATCCTGATGGATCATCAAGTAACCAAGCTTACGGATGGGTAGCAACAGCAATAGGGAGATGGAAATGAGTAAAATAAAAACAAACACACTAGAAAATGTAGCTGGTACATACAATGTAGCCGTTGAATCATTAGCTTTAATGTCTAATAGAAACTACTTTATCAATGG
>DAOUPF010000268.1 GCA_030626265.1 Sulfurovum sp. | reverse complement strand
TGGTCTATCTCTTCCTGATTTGAAGAAAAGAAGAGGTCACCATGTTCTACTTTTGAGTAGTAGACAGTTGCTGCTTCTATAGCTTGTACTTTTGGTGTGTTACTGAGTGTTCCCTCTGTGAGGTTTAGGATATCTTCTATTTTCATATATTAACTTACCTCCGTTCCACTCTGCTTTGGTTTCTCTGGTCTCATGAGTACGAGTCCATCACCATCTTTGGCAGCTAGTACCATACCTTCACTTTTGAGCCCCATAAGTTTAGCTGGTTTTAGGTTTGCTACGAGGCATACTTGTGTACCTACTAGCTCCTCAGCACTATACCACTCTTTGATGCCTGAGACTACTTGTCGTATATCATCATCACCAAGGTCTACTTGAAGGAGTAGAAGCTTTTTGCTCTTTGGTACCTCTTCAGCTTTGATTACAGTACCTATTTTTAGAGAAGTTAGGAAAAACTGATCTATAGTTATGAGAGCTACGCCCTCAGCCTTATCATCTTTTTTTACCTCTTTTTTCTCATCCTTCTTCTTTGGCTCTTCTTTTGGGGTTTCTGCTATGATCATCTCCTCTATACGAGGGAAAAGTGGTGGAATCTTCTCTATAGTAAATCTATCTAGCAAGGCTCCATCTTGTATGATTTTCTGATAGCTATCTCCATCTATAGTAAATCCTAAACTTTTAGCTATATTTACAGTAGTCTTTGGCATGACAGGATGGAGCATGATGGCTACATTGGCTAGGATATTTGCTATGAGTCCATTGAGTGCCATAGCTTCCTCTTCTCTGCCCTCTTTCATGAGTGTCCATGGCTGATATGTGTCTATAGCCTTGTTTGCTACTGAAAGTGGTCTCCAGAGCTCATCTAGGTAGCGGTGCAACTGCATATCATACAGTAGTGGCTCTAGCTTGGTGATGGATGCTTTCATCTCATTAAGTTCTACTTGGTAGTATTTGCTTACCAAATCACTCTGCACATCACCATCAAAATACTTTCCACTCATACCTATGAGACGGTTGAGTAGATTACCTAGGTCATTACCCAAATCAGAGTTGATACGATCCATGAGAGCTCTCTGGCTAAAGTCACCATCTCCACCAAATGGAACTTCACGGAGCATAAAGTATCTAAAATTCTCTAGACCATAAGCATCAGCTATCTCTATAGGATTTACTACATTGCCTTTGGACTTGCTCATCTTTTCACCATTTCTAGTCCACCAACCGTGAGCTGCTATATGCTTTGGTAGTGGCATATCAAGACTCATCAAGAATGCTGGCCAGTAGATAGCGTGAAATCTTAGTATATCTTTACCTATGAGGTGTACACGGGCTGGCCACTGATCCATCTTTGCTTCATCTGTACCGTATCCAAGTGCTGTGAGGTAGTTCATCAGAGCATCTAGCCATACATACATCACATGCTTCGGATCGTTGATCTCTTCTGGTATACGTACACCCCAGTCAAAGCTAGTGCGAGTGACAGATAGATCCTCTAGACCAGACTCTACAAATCGTATGACTTCATTTCTCTTGCTTTTTGGTAGTATACACTCTGGATTCTCATCATACCATGCTAGTAGCTTGTCCTGATAATCAGAGAGTCTGAAAAAGTAGCTCTCCTCTTCCACTATACTAGTAGGCTTACCACACTCTGGGCAAAACTCATCATCTACTAGTTGTATCTGAGGAAAAAATGTCTCACATGAGATACAGTAGTGACCTTTGTATACATCCTTGTATATATCACCTTTGTCAAACATATTTTTAAATGCTGCCTGAGCTCCTAGCTTGTGCTCTGCATCTGTAGTACGGATGAACTTGTCATAAGTGATATCAAATCTATCCCAAGTAGATCGAAACTTTCCAGAGATTTCATCAGCATATTCTTGAGTACTTCGGTTTCGTGCTTTTGCAGCTTCCTCTATCTTTTGTCCATGCTCATCAGTACCTGTGAGAAAAAATGTATCATGACCAATCATTCTAGAATAGATAGCTAGTGTGTCAGCTATGACAGTGGTGTATGCGTGACCTATGTGTGGAATGTCATTGACATAATAGATAGGTGTTGTAATATAAGCTTTTTTACAAGATGTAGTTTTACAAGATGTAGATTGTGACATAAGTAGTTCCTTAAACAAATGAGTTTAGGGGGCAGAGATGCCCCTTTTTAAAGTTTAAGTATTTTAGCGAAAAGTTACTGTGTAGGTGATTTATTACCTGACGCTACTTCTATTGCTACTTCTTCTACCATCATTGATAATAGTAATTTTTATATAGTCACCACTACCATGTCCATCATATATTCTTACCTTTATCAGAGGAGTACCATTTACGATTGCATTTCTCGCAAATCTAGTGATATTGCCTCTTCTAAGCATTCTCTCCATAGTAGCACGATTGGATTTACTAGAGAAAAATCTATCCCATGTATCTTGACTGTCTCTTTTTCTAAACTTATGAAAGTTAGCTCTATCTTGCCGTATGATACCAGCTACTTTCATTAATCGTGTTCCACTGCTATTGTGATGATCCTTGTAGCTTAGCTTCGCTGTATAAGACTCCATAAGTGTCCCAGAAAAACCGATAGTTGGTATAGCAAAAGCCAAGAAAGCTCCTAAAATTATCTTTTTCATCTTTTCCCCTTTGTTTGATGATATATATTTATCTAAAGCAACTCTGGTCGATACTCAAAATGCATAGTATCATAGTGATGCCACTTGCCACCCCAGATAAAACCATGTTTTTCAAATATTTTTACTATTTTTAAAGGTATTTTGTTTTGATATTTATAATCACCTTTATTCCAACGCCAGTAAGCTGAGTGCTTGACACTGATATCTATAGCAGCTCCAAATGAGTGTACGCTTAGTCTACTGTATCCTGCTATTTATCGACACTTAAATGTGCATACTATTGGGGTGAGGTATTTTTTTAGATT
>DAOUPF010000102.1 GCA_030626265.1 Sulfurovum sp. | reverse complement strand
TATGGCATTCAAGTTAGAGCAAGCAAACTTCAAACCAATGGTCGGAGCATTTGCTGAGTATGGCTCTGCTGATGATGAGTTTCTAAATGACTTTTTTGATAAAGACTCATATACAGTTGGTATGCAGATGAAGTACAATATCTTTAATGGTGGCATAGATGAAGCCAATCTAGAGAAAGCACGAGTCAATATCATGAAAGTGAGTGATCAAGTGCGACTTGCCAAGAAGGGTATCGCACTAAAAGCAAAGCAACTCCAAACTGAGATAGGTGGGCATGATGCTGAGATCAGAAGCTATCGTGACCAGCTAAAGTTTGCACGAATGGTATATAAAAAGTATCAAGAGAGATACAAAGAGGGTATATCATCTGTTAGTGATGTGTTGATAAAACAAGCCAAGGAGCTAGAGGTATTGTTGAAGTTATTGACTGTGAAAAATGCACGCAATAGCAAAGTATTTGAGTTACAAAGTTTACTGAATTTAGGAGTTAAATGATGAAAAAAGTCTTAGTGTTACTTTCTCTATGTATATTGCCTTTGGTGGCTATAGAATTAGAGCTGACAGGTGGGGTAGTATCGGATAATCAAAAGATGATTACTAGTAGATATATGGGGTTCATAAAAAATATGAAAGTCAATGAGGGTGATATAGTCAAAAAAGGAGACCCTCTATATGAGATAGATTCCAAAGAGATAGAATCAGCTCAGATGCAGGTAGAACTTGCGATTTCTCAAGCCAATCTAGCTTTGCAGATGAATAGAGCACAGTTTGCAAATATAAAGCAAAACCTAGAGAGACACAAGCGACTATTTGCTAAAGGAATGGTCTCCAAATTTGATCTCGAGCAACTAGAACTTGCAGCTGCAAACTATGGCGATATGGTAAAGATATCACAAAAGCAAGTCCAACAGGCAAAAGCCAAGATGCAAGAGGTTATGAATCAATATAAGTATCTTAAGATCGTAGATCCAAATGATGGTGTAATCGTTATGAAGAGAGCCAATGAGGGTGAGATACAAATCCCTGGTATGCCTTCACTGGTATTGACTGACTTGTCTAATCTTAAAATCGTAGTAGAGATTAGTGAAAGTGATCTTCGCCATGCAAAGGTAGGCAAGAAAGTCATATATGAAGTGCCATCTATCGAGTTAAAAGGCGAAGGTAAGATAGCATCTATCATCCCAAGTTCAAACCCTATGACACATAAGTTTAAAATCAAGATTAGCTTTGATACACAGGGAAAATCAGTATTCCCTGGTATGTATGCAAAAATCATAATAGATGGCTAAGGTATAGATATGATAAAGTATCAACCAAAAGACTTTGCTGGTAAACTAGCAAAAACTTTTATGAACAGCCCACTGACAGCACTTCTGGGTATATCTCTACTATTATTGGGCTTTTTGTCACTACAAATCATGCCTAGAGAAGAGGATCCTCAAATCGCTATATCTGGAGGAGCCATCATAGTACCTATGCCTGGAGCCACTCCACAAGAGATAGAGAATATTATAGTAAACCCATTAGAAAGAAAAATGCGTGAGATAAAAGGGGTAAATCATATCTACGGTATGGCTATGGATAATGTAGGTATCGTCAATGTGATGTACAAGATAGGGGAGAGAAGAGAAGATGCCAATCTAAAGATGTATGATAAGGTTATGCAAAATATGGATATGCTCCCTAAAGGCACCATGCAACCTCTGATAAAACCTTTTGATATAGATATAGATATCCCTATAGTTACGATGGCATTTTATCCAAAGAGTGGAACTACAGTAAATCATGAAAAACTATTTAAAATTACAAGAGAGCTACAGCATAAATTAAACGCCATAGATAGTGTAGCCAAAACGACACTCAAAGGTGGACACAAGCCACAGTTTAATATTCAAGTAGACTTAAGTAAGCTGACAGGATATCATCTCTCTCTTGGTCAGATAATGCAAGCCGTACAATCAATCGCTGTTGATGTACCTAGTGTCAAAGGTAGAACCAAAACTAATGAACTTGTAGTATTTGGTGTTAAAAATGCTATAGAATCTGTAGATGATGTCAGATCAGTGATAGTAGCTCAATACATGGGCTCACCTATATATCTCAAAGATGTGGCAACTGTAGAGAGAAGCATCGATATTCAAAATTTTAAGAGTGCATATATCATACATAAAGAGAAGTATGGAGCAGAACCATCACAGCTCAAAGAGCAGGTTACGCTAACCGTAGCCAAACTAGCAGGAACCAATGCAGTAAATGTAGCAAATAGTGTGACAGAACTACTAGAAGCACATAGCGACGAGCTAGCAAAAGAGGGAATAGGGTATATAATCACTAGAAACTATGGCGAGAGAGCAAATGCTGCGGTCAATGAACTGGTACATCACTTGGTACTTACTATTATTATCATTGCCATTATGCTTATCTTTTTTCTTGGATTTAAAGAGTCTATGATTGTGACCTTCACAGTGCCCGCTATTTTGGCGATTACTCTGTTTGTGGCATACCTCACAGATCAAACTATCAACCGTATTACACTGTTTGCTTTTCTTCTCTCCTTGGGCTTGCTGGTGGATGCGGCCATTATCGTGATAGAAAATATCCACAGGCATCTACACGCACATGATGTAAATGATAAAGAGATGGATGAGCTCTTAATCGAAGCAACTGATGAGATAGGAGCACCGACCAATATAGCAACTCTAGCTATCATATTGACGATGGTTCCTATGGCGTTTGTAGGTGATATGATGGGCTCATTTATGCAGCCCATCCCATACAATGTACCAGTTGCATTGATAGCATCACTGTTTATAGCGTATATATTTACCCCATATCTGAGCCTCAAGCTTTTGAAAAAACCCAAGCAGAAAAATAGAGGAGGTCACTAATGAATTGGTTTGGAAAATTTATCCACTGGATTTTAAATAGTAAATTTCGAAAACTTATAGTGATACTTTTAACTATATTAGCTTTTGCAGGGTCCATGGTGATGATTACATCAGAGGTGGTAAAAGCCAAAATGTTACCAGGGAAAAGTGACAATACTTTCTCTGTCTATATAGATACGCCAACAGGCAGCTCAAAACAGCAGACTATGTTAGTATCTCAGTGTGTGATAGATAAGCTTAAAATGGAAGATGAAGTACTCAATATGGCGCTCTTTTTGGGCAATGGGATTCCTATGGATTATGCAGGTCTGGTCAAAGGTGCTGGCATGAAAGGAAGTGAGAATGTCGCAGAGCTATCTGTAAACTTGACAGATAAGCAGACTAGAGTAGAACCATCATTCCTCATGGTACAGAGACTACGTCCTATCATCAAGCAGGCTTGTGAGCCTATCATCAAAGATACAGTGGTCAAGTTTATAGAGCAGCCAGCAGGTCCCCCAACTCTAGCCTCTATAGTAGTAGAGGTGATGGGAGATGACCATACTAAACTCCGTGAGCTTGCAGTAGAGACTGCAGCTATCCTACAAAAGACAGATACCTTAGTAGATATTGATATCATGGCAGATGATATATTTGACAAATATGAGATAATCCCTAACAAAGAGAAAATAGCAAGATCAGCTCTAAGTGTAAAGCAGGTCAATCAGATCATATACCTGGCATTTGAGGGTATGGTTATTGCTCACAAAAATTCTTATAATGAGCCAGAGCAGGTAAACATATTCTTAGTATTAGATGATAAGACAAAGACTATAAGAGAGAGTAGTATAGAGGCTCTGCGTAGTAAGTTAACATCTCTAAACCTTATGAATCAGATGGGAATGATGGTACCACTCAGTGAGGTAGTAGATATCAAGAAAGCACCCTCATCTCCTATGATTATGCACAAAGATCTGCATCGTATGATAAATGTCATAGCAGAGACAGACATGGAGTCACAAGTATATCCTCTGATAGACGCAAGAGCTCAGATGGTTGAGTATTTTTCACAGAAATATGAAGTAGAAAGTGACCTCACCCTGACTACATATATGTTTGATATATATCTAACAGATAAAGAGACAGGAGAGAAATACCTACTCAGATGGGATGGAGAGATGAAAGTCACACTTGACACTTTTAGAGATCTAGGAGCTGCATTTATAGCGGCACTTGTACTGATATTCTTGTTACTGGTTATCTACTACAAGAGCTTTGCTTTGAGTGGTATAGTATTGCTAGGCTCTTTCTTATCTATTATCGGAGTGATAGTAGGTCACTGGTTAGCTGATTTGGTGACTAGAGATACATTCTTCTTGACTGCAACTTCCTTGATAGGATTTATCGCTCTTATGGGAATTAGCTCACGAAACTCACTACTGCTTATAGATTTTGCCAAGTCTCTCATGGAAGCCCGAGGAATGCCAAAGAGAAAAGCTATAGCAGTATCTTCTGCCACCAGAGCCAAGCCTATCATGCTGACTGCCATTGCTATCATGTTAGGCTCTGCATTGCTAGCGAGCGATCCTATATTTGGTGGTCTTGGAGTTGCTCTGATTTTTGGCACAGTTGCAGCTGTATTTGTATCCCTGATTTTTGTTCCTATCTTGATGGACAATAGTAAGTCAATGGATATAGATGATGAGATAGCTAGTCATCATGACAAGAGTAATATATCTATAACTAGGTAGTCTTTCCTTATACCCAAACTTTTTTAAGTTTGGGTATAGTTACAAAAATAGAGAGCTGCATATTAGGGACATGTCCATTCAGGATTTCCAGGAGCAGTATTCCCAGTTCCCCAGTTAGTACAGAAACTATCATGGTTAGTACCTACTTTGATTACATTCCATCTAGAGAGATTATTGTCACTAAATGCAGAAGTACCATAGAGCATACTACGCATATCGGTTACATTAGCAGTATTCCAATTACCTATATCCTGATCAAAAGTATAAGCATCAACAAACATGTGATGCATATCAGTTACATTAGCAGTATTCCAATTACCTATATCTTGATTAAAAGCATAAGAATTGTAAAACATATAATCCATATCTGCTACATTGCTTGTATCCCAATTACCTATGTTTTGATTAAAGCTATGGGCATCTTCAAACATAGAACTCATGTCTAGAACATTAGATGTATTCCAATCACCTATGTTTTGATTAAAGCTATGGGCATCTTCAAACATATCTCTCATGTCTAGAGCATTGGCAGTATTCCAATCGCCTATATCGTGGTTAAAGACATAAGCATCTTCAAACATTTGATTCATATCTGTTACATTAGATGTATTCCAGTCACCTATATCTTGATTAAAAGTATAAGCACCATAGAACATATGACTCATATCGGTTACATTGGCAGTATTCCAGTTACCTATATTGTTATCAAAGATATCAGCATCTTCAAACATTTGACTCATATCAGTTACATTGGCAGTATTCCAGTTACCTATATCTTGATCAAAAGAAGAAGCACCATAGAACACACCACTCATATCAGTTACATTTGTTGTCTCCCAAGCACCAATATCCTGATCAAAAGAAGAAGCAACAGCAAACATATAACTCATATTTGTAACATTAGATGTATTCCAGTCACCTATATCTTGATTGAAAGTAGAAGCACCATAAAACATACCACTCATATCAGTTACATTAGACAGATTAGGTGAGTCAGTGGCATTTATTATCATGTTCTCACTTCCTCCAAAGGCAAACTCAAATGATCTCCATTGTTGTGTTCCCCATGCCTCTATAGAAAGAAGTTTTTTATGATCTCCGTTATGGCTAAAGTAAATCTGAGGGAAATCTCCTCGTATAGCTATGGTATATGTCCCGATACTAGAGTATTGACAAGTATAATCACCAGTTATATTTGTAGACTCGTCTGTTCCATCATT
>DAOUPF010000294.1 GCA_030626265.1 Sulfurovum sp. | reverse complement strand
TAGCAGCTATCTGACCTAATAGCTGCTCTAGTATATCCTCAGGCATATCTTCACCAGCATAATCAATCATCACCTCAGAGTATGCCAATGCACGAAGCAGTGCATCTCTACTCTCATCTACAAAGCCACTAAGCTCACCTTTGAGCTGACGGGCTAGTATCTTGGCTGCATCTACACTTTTGGCTTCTATGAGCTTGGCAATGGCTTCTGCTTCACTCAAATCTATCTTGCCATTTAGAAATGCTCTCTTGCTAAACTCACCTGGATCTGCCAATCTAGCTCCATGAGAGATAGCAGCATCTAGTATCTCTTGGACTACTACTATACCACCATGACATTGAAACTCTACTATATCTTCACCAGTAAAACTATGTGGGTTTTGGAAATATACAACTAATGCTTGATCTATGAGTTCATTATCAATGTTAAATATTGAAGTCAAATCACTGTATCTTGGACGAAAAGTTGCTCTTGGGGATATATGCTTTGCAATGGATATCGCATCCTTGCCAGAGAGCCTGACTATGGATATAGAGGAGACACCACTGGCTGTTGCAATGGCGGCAATTGTATCTTGCATTATCTCTTGTTGAACTCATTGATGAGGATGTATCTGTCACCATTGCGTGTTCGTTTTATAGCTACATATTTATTGGGAAACTCTTCTCGAAGCTGCTCTAGTGCTATCTGCACTAGTACACCATCTAGCGATCTTGTTCTTCCCCAGCCTTCCTGCTCTACATGCTCAATGACTGGTACCATATAGCTTCTGATCATATCTTGTTGAGAGGCCAAAAATTGTGCGATTTCAAGCTTGATATATAGCTTATGTTTATTCTGCAACCAGTTGGATACTAGATAAGATAGTGCATTGTATCTATACCCTTCTTTCCCAATCAACAGTGCAGCATCATCTCCATCTATGAAGATATATGCTGTATCCTCTATCACATCTACCTCTACAGTATCTATATCAAAACAGCTTAGTTTTATCAAAGACAATAACTCTTTCTCAATGTTCTCTTGAAGCTCTATGTTGTTAGTGGGTTCTTGAGGTTCTACTATCTCCTCTTTACTCTCTTTTGCATCATCAAAAAAGCTATCTAAAACAACTTTTTGACTATCTCCGTTTTTATCTATGACTGGAGTTTTTTCACTCTTTTTTTCATCTTTTTGGATAATCTTTTTAGAGACTTTTGGTTCACTCTTTATAACTTTTTCTGTTTTTGTCTCTTTTTTTGATTTAATCTCTTTTTTTGATTTAATCTCTTTTTCTGTAACTATCTTTTTTGTATCTCTATTTTCTGATTTAGCTTTTTGATTACTTGACTCTCTTTTTTCTGCTACTACAATGATGGCATCTTTAGAAAATAACCCTAGAAAGCCAGCAGATGGATGCTGGACAATCTCACAATCAAGCTCTGTGATAGAACAACCAAACTCCTTGGTAGCTAGTACATATGCATCTTCTAAAGTTTTTGCTTCAATCTTTTTCATGTTATTCCTTGCTTGTTGTGGCCTTTGCTAACTTTGCTCGGGCTTTATATTTTTCAAATGCGTGATTTATATAGTATTGTTGTGCTATTGATAGTACATTGTTTGTTAACCAGTATAGTACAAGTCCTGATGGGAATGTTAAGAAAAAGAATGTCATAACCACTGGGAACCATTGAAATATCTTCTGCTGCATTGGGTCTGTGATGTTGCTTGGTGTAATCTTTTGCTGGAAGAACATAGAAGCACCCATGAGAACAGGCAAAATAAAGTATGGATCTTTGTCTGCAAGATCTACAATCCACCCAATCCAGGGAGCACCCTGCATCTCATCTGCATTTAGCAACACACGGTAAAGAGCAAAAAATACTGGTATTTGTAATATCATAGGTAGACAACCACCCCTTGGGTTAGCACCATGTTTCTTGTATAGGTCCATCATCTGCTGATTCATTTTTGTAGGATCTTTACCATATCTCTCTTTGATCTCTTTCATCTTTGGTGCTAGCTCTTTTAGCTTTTGCATCGACATCATACCTTTGTATGATAGAGGGAAGAGAATCAATTTGACCAAAAGTGTAAAGAGTATGATAGACCAACCCCAATTGCCTACAAAAGAGTGTATCCATAGCATATCTGCAAAGAAAGGCTTTGACATAAATGTAAACCAACCAAACTCTATAGCATTAGTAAGATCAGAGTTAATAGCCTCAAAAACTCTCCAGTCTTTAGCTCCTATATACCCATGCAAACTCAATGACTTATTGCCCTGAACAAATGGCAATGGATTGCTCTGTGCATCTGCTGTTATAGTGGCTGTCATAGGATTTTCAAAGTTATAAAATAGAGATGCATCATAACGGTCAAACGCTGACACTATAGTAGCATTTGATATCACTTCAGTCTTCTCTGCATCGTCATCTTCTACTGTAGTTAGGATTCCTCCTGTATCACGTACTAATGCTCCACGAACAAGCATATACATAGAGTCATCCGTCTCTGGACGATTCCCGGGAGTTACATAGAAGTCTGCTTGCTTATCTGTAGATATATCCAAGTCATAGTGTCCATCACTATAAAAAGTAATCTTTTTTGTAAGTGTTAGAGTAGACAACTTTTGTGTTAATACTACAGTCTGTGGCTCATTCTCTACACTAACATTGGAATTTGCTGTTGTATATGTAACAGTAAATGCTTCTGCATTAATCGCAGCATCTGAAAACCTAATCTCCAAAGGCAATATCTTGCTAGGATTAAATAGCTC
>DAOUPF010000154.1 GCA_030626265.1 Sulfurovum sp. | reverse complement strand
TATATTTTGCAATAGTTGACGCTGATACTTCATTTAGTGACAGATATAAAGAAATGGAAACATTAACCAAAATGAATAAAGTGCCATTCTATATATTCCCAAATCATAAAGACAATGGAGATTTAGAAACACTTCTTCTTTCTCATGTAAATGAAGATAATAAAATAATAAAATGTTTTGATGCCTATAAAACATGTATAAAAGAATGTGCAACAGCAGATATAGACAATAAAGCAAAACTATATGCCTATACTACTTTAGAACACAACCAAAGACCAGAGCAATATATTAAAGAGTTAACTCTTGGAAATAACTTTAACACCCTAAAACAAAAACTACAAACCCTATTCGAAGGAAATGAATAAATGACCATACTACCAGCAATAGACCTAAAAGATGGAAAAGCAGTACGACTAAGCAAAGGCTTGATGGAGTCTGCAAAAATATACTCTGATGAGCCTTGGCAAGTAGCAAAGAGATTTGAAGAGCTAGGCAGTGAGTGGTTACACTTGGTTGACCTCAATGGAGCTTTTGCAGGTGAACCAAAGAACTTGGAGCAGATAAAGAAGATAAGAGAAAACTGTAACCTAAAGCTAGAGCTTGGTGGTGGTATCCGTGATGAAGAGACTATCAAGATGTATCTAGAGCTTGGTATTGATAGACTAATCCTTGGTTCAATTGCCGTAAAAGATGCACAGTTTGTAAAAGAGATGGCAGCAAAATATCCTATCGTAGTGGGCATTGATGCCATTGACGGTATGGTAGCAGTAGAGGGTTGGGCTGAGACTTCTGATATGAAGGCTACTGATTTGGCTCGTGAGTATGCCAATGCTGGTGTGGAGGCTATCATCTGTACTGATGTTGGACGAGATGGCATGATGACAGGAGTCAATGTAGAGTTTACAATGGAGATAGCCCAAGCTTGCAGATTGGAGACTATTGCTAGTGGAGGACTAAAGGACATGGGTGATATCAATGCTCTCATAGAAGCTGGTTGTGATGGTACTATCGTAGGTAAAGCTTTTTATGAAGGAACGCTAGACCTAGAAGAGGCGTTTAAAGTAGCAAATGCAAAATAAGTATCAAGAACTCACTATATCTCTAGATGATAAATTTGTAGACCTTATCTCTGATTTTGTTGCCAATATTTATGCTGATGGCATAGAGATAGGCGAAAGCCAGATAATAGTGCGTAGCGAAAGCTCACTAGAGTATGTCAAAGAAGCGGTGGAAGCGTTAGCTGAAACTCTGGGTGATACACTCACTATAACTTGTAGTATCACTGAAAAAGAAAATAACGACTGGGTACAGATATACAAAGACTCAGTCCAACCTATAGAAGCAGGTAAGTTCTACATACATCCTAGCTGGAATAAACCAATGGATTCTAAGATAAATATAGTAGTGGATCCTGCCTTGGCATTTGGTTCTGGACATCATGGTACTACCTTTTCATGTCTAGAAGCCATAGGTGACTATGTGCAAAAAGGCAACAGTGTGCTAGATGTGGGCTGTGGCTCAGGTATATTAGCCCTAGCTGCTAGAAAACTAGGAGCGATAGTAGACCTTTGTGATACTGACCCAGTATCAGTACAAAGTACAAAAGAAAACTTTGCACTAAATCACGAAGATTATCACTCTATATGGGAAGGTTCCATTAATAAAACTACTAAAAAGTATGATATAGTCATCGCCAATATCATAGCAGATGTCCTGCGTGCTATATCTATTCCTTTACAAAATGGAGTTAGAGATGGTGGCATATTGATAATTTCAGGAATTTTAGATAAAAAAGAGTCTATAGTTGTAGATTCATTTAGAAATCTCAAACTAATGACAAGAAAACAAAAAGACGAGTGGGTAACACTCATTTATAAAAAGGAAGCTAATGGCTAACCAAAATAACCAACAAAACAATAATCAAGAAAACAAAAATGGTAATTTTTTCAATGACAATCCACTATTGTCATTTGCACTATTTTCCATAATTATCATCATGGTATTTAAAGGATTTGTAGGAGAGTCTGGTGATATGAGCACCATGTTCAACAAACAAAATTCTCCTGTACAGCAGGTAAAGTACTCTGAGATAAAAAAGCTCATCAATGATGGCAAAATCACTAGCGTGAAACTGCGACCTAGATACATAGAGGCTATAAGTGATGACAGTGGAGTCAAGATGCGTTATAGTGCAGAGAACATCCCTGCACTTGACAGAGAACTCGTACCACTTATGGAATCCAAGGGAGTCACATATGAAGGTGTCATGGGTGGGGGTTTCTTAGCAGAAATCATCAGTACTCTGTTACCATTTTTGATACTTATAGCTATCTGGTTATTTGTAGTAAAACGCATGTCCAAAGGCATGGGTGGAGGCATACTAGGAGTCGGCAAAGCTGACAAGATGATAAACTCTGAAAAACCTGATACAAAGTTTGATGATGTGGCAGGGGTGGATGAAGCCAAATTTGAAGTCAAAGAGATAGTAGATTTTCTCAAATACCCAGAGCGATATATAGAGCTAGGTGCAAAGATACCAAAAGGTGTACTACTAGTAGGACCTCCAGGTACAGGTAAAACTCTACTTGCCAAGGCAGTTGCTGGTGAAGCCTCTGTTCCATTCTTTTCAGTGAGTGGGTCAGGCTTTATGGAGATGTTTGTGGGTGTTGGTGCTAGCCGTGTACGAGACCTATTTGCCCAAGCAAAACAGGAAGCTCCATCAATCATATTTATAGACGAGATAGATGCTATCGGTAAAAGCAGAGCTAGTGGTGGTCAGATGGGTGGTCATGATGAAAAAGAGCAGACACTTAACCAACTTCTAGCAGAGATGGATGGTTTTGGTACAGATACACCTGTTATTGTTCTTGCTGCAACAAATAGACCAGAGATTTTAGATGCTGCTCTTCTTAGAGCTGGACGATTTGACAGACAAGTACTTGTAGATAAGCCAGACTTTGATGGACGACTAGCTATATTGAAAGTTCACTCTAAAGATGTAAAACTATCTTCTAAAGTTGACTTGACTATTGTTGCTAAACAGACTGCTGGTCTAGCAGGTGCAGACTTAGCAAATATCATCAATGAAGCAGCACTTCTTGCTGGTAGATTTAACAAAAAAGAGATAGACCAGTCAGACTTATTAGAGTCTATAGAGCGTTCTTTTGTAGGACTAGAGAAGAAAAATAGAAAAATATCTGAATTTGAAAAAAGAATTGTATCATACCATGAAAGTGGACACGCACTTATGGCTGAAATCACTAAAGGTGCAACAAGAGTAACTAAAGTCTCTATCATACCAAGAGGTCTTGGAGCTTTAGGTTACACACTTCACTTACCAGATGATGAAGATAGATTTTTAAAGCAAAAACATGAGCTTATGGCTGAGATAGATGTACTTCTTGGTGGTCGTGCAGCAGAAGAGATCTTTATTGGTGAAATAAGTACAGGTGCAGGAAATGATTTAGACCGTGCAACTGCTATTTTAAAAGATATGATTACGGTTTATGGTATGACTGATGTAGCTGGTCTCATGGTACTTTCAAGAAGCCAAAATTCATTTCTAGGTGGTGGTGCTGTAAGTACTGACTATAGTGAAAAAATGGCTGAAGATATGGATAACTACATCCGATCAACGCTTAATGAACGATACACTTTTGTAAAGAAAACACTTAATGAGTATCATCAGGCTATAGAAAATATGACTGCCGTACTTTTAGATGTTGAAGTAATTGAAGGTAAAAAAGTTCGTTCTATTATTGCTGAATATGAAGAAGAAAATAATTTAGAGAGTCGTCTTGCTCATGGAGATAAAATAGCAAAAGCAGAAGCATTTGCAAAAGAACAATCAGAGAAAAATAGTCAAGATAGCTAAAAAGCTATCTTGACAAGCTCCACTTAAAAATGTATAATAGATAAAAAGGGAGAAAACAATGAAAACAACTATTCATTCAAATACTATTTTTACTAAAGATAGTACTCTCCTGCTACTGCTTACACTCTAATAGTTTTAAACTATTCACATACACTTTATATAATATATACTACTTTTCTAATACTCCTAACCATTATTTAGGTAAAATTAGACAATTTATAGCGTATTACGCTTTTTACATTTAAGGTAATAAAATGAGTACAGAAACCATAAAAATATTTGATACAACCCTAAGAGATGGTGAGCAAAGTCCTGGTGCATCAATGAACACTGAAGAGAAAATACAAATAGCCGCACAACTAGAGAGACTTGGCGTAGACATTATAGAAGCTGGTTTTGCAGCAGCAAGCCCTGGTGACTTTGATGCCATAGAGAAGATTTCTCAAAGAGTTATAAACTCAACTGTATGTTCATTAGCAAGAGCTATTGACTCAGATGTAAAAGCAGCAGGTGAAGCTATAGCAAAAGCAAAAATGAGACGCATACATACATTTATAGCAACTTCTAAGATACACATGGATTATAAGTTAAAAATGAAGCCAGATGAAGTCATAAAGAGAGCTGTAAGAGCTGTTGAGTACGCTAGAACATTTACAGATGATGTTGAG
>DAOUPF010000403.1 GCA_030626265.1 Sulfurovum sp. | reverse complement strand
TAATTTACTTAATTATTTTAATTTTTTTAAAGGAGCTTAAATGCTTGATTGTGCGATTATAGGTGGTGGGCCAGCAGGGCTCACGGCAGGATTATATGCTACTAGAGGTGGTTTGAAAAATGTAACTATGTTTGAGATGGGTATGCCTGGTGGTCAGATCACTCAGAGCTCTGAGATAGAGAACTATCCTGGAGTATTTCGTGAAGGTATGACTGGGCTTGATCTCATGGAGCCATGGCCTGAGCAGTGTAAACACTTTGGACTAAAGCATGATATGAAAGAGGTATCTAAAATTCGTAAGAATGGTGATACATTTATCATCGAAGTAGGTGGTGAAGAGGTAGAGGCTAAAACAGTCATCGTATGTACAGGAAGCAAACCAAGACGAGCAAACTTTAACGGAGAAGAAGAGTTCTTTGGTCGTGGAGTAGGTACTTGTGCTACATGTGATGGCTTTTTCTATAAGAATAAAGAGGTCTCAGTTCTAGGTGGTGGTGACACTGCACTAGAGGAGGCACTTTATCTAGCAAATATCTGTTCAAAAGTTTATGTAATTCATAGAAGAGAAGAGTTTAGAGCTGCACCTCCAACAGTAGAGCGAGTGATGGCAAATGAGAAGATAGAGTTGGTACTCAATGCTGGTATTGATGAGGCATTTGGTGATGCTATGGGACTTCAGGGTGTCAAGGTCGGATTTACAGATGGTCGAGAACAACTCACTCTAGATACTAGTGGTCTTTTTGTTTTTGTAGGAAATGATGTGACTAACAAAGTTCTAAAACAAGATGATGATAGCTTCATCTGTGCAGTCAATGACTACGGTGAAGTGATAGTAGATCTAAATATGAAAACAGATGTACCAGGTCTTTATGCAGCTGGTGACATGAGAATAAACTCTGCCAAGCAGGTTGTATGTGCAGCATCAGATGGAGCGATTGCAGGTATGCAGGCTCTTCATCATGTCTTGGAACAATCATAATGACAAGAGTTGGAATAGTTGGTAGTACAGGGCGTATGGGAGAGCATCTCATAGCCAATGTTATGGGTGATGAGGGTTTAGAGCTTAGTGCATTGCATGTCTTTGATGAGCTCAAAATCTCTATTCCAGATAGAGTATTTGTCACCAATAGTATGAAGGCATTTCTGGAGCATGTAGATGTAGTCATCGACTTCTCTGCACCAGTGGCTACGCAGGAGCTATGTGAGAAGGCACTTGAAAATCCAAAAGCATTAGTCATTGCTACTACAGGATTTAATGAGCATCAACAAAACTTGTTGCTAGAAGCATCACAAAATATGCCAGTACTATACTCATCAAATATGTCAGCAGGAATCGCACTTCTTAAGCAGTTGGTAGAAAAAGTAGCTGCAACTCTCACAGACTTTGATATAGAGATAGTAGAGCAGCATCACCGCCACAAAGTAGATGCCCCTAGTGGAACAGCACTCACTCTAGCAGAATTTGCGGCCAAAGGTC
This sequence comes from Sulfurovum sp., assembly GCA_030626265.1. Classification (GTDB taxonomy): domain Bacteria; phylum Campylobacterota; class Campylobacteria; order Campylobacterales; family Sulfurovaceae; genus JAAXPZ01. The sequence continues at coordinate 267 of DAOUPF010000403.1, read as the reverse complement.
GAGGACTTGATCTAGATAGTGTACGAATCAGTGGTAGAGATGGTCAGATAGGTGCTAGAACCAAAGATGAGATCGCTGTTATGGCACTTCGTGGTGGTGATATAGTAGGTCGTCATACAGTAGGTTTTTACAATGATGGTGAGTTTATAGAGCTTAACCATACAGCACCCTCTAGAGAAACGTTCTCTAAAGGTGCTATAAGAGCCGCTAAATGGGTGGTAAGTCAAGAGAGTGGTCTTTACTCTATTAATGATTGTTTAGGAATTT
>DAOUPF010000489.1 GCA_030626265.1 Sulfurovum sp. | reverse complement strand
ATATGTTGGAACAAATTAGAAGAAAGAGATACTACTAGAAGTATTACATGAGCTTGAGTATAGAGGGTATGATTCTGCAGGTATCGCTATCTTAGATTCTGATAAACTTCATAACTTCAAAGCCATAGGAAAACTAGAAAATCTACGAGCAAGAACTAATGATTTTAGCTCGGATGGATTTGGCATCTCTATCGGACATACTAGATGGGCAACACATGGCAAGCCTACTGAGCTAAATGCACACCCTCATCTAGGAGCATATAGCTATGTAGTCCATAATGGGATTATAGAAAACTACCAAGAGCTCAAATCAGAGCTTCAGAGTGAAGGTGTAGCTTTCCTAAGCCAGACAGACACAGAGACGATAGTGCACTGTTTTGAGAGATACAACCACACAAGTGAAGAGCCATTTGATGCTTTTGAAAAAACTGTAAAAAAACTTCATGGTGCATACGCAACTCTACTTATCACCCAATCAGCTCCAGATACTATATTTTTCGCAAAAAATGGCTCTCCAATGCTAGTAGGCTTTGATGGAGATGATATATATTTTGCATCATCTGATAGCCCAATTATCGGTAAAGCTACAGAGGTTTACTACCTAGAAGATGGTGAATATGGCTATGCAAAAGATGGCATACTTAAGCTATATGATGCCAACGGAGAGAGAAGCTTCACAAAAATAGCTCTCACAGCAGACAAAATACTAGCACAGAAAGATGGGTATAGATTCTTTATGGAGAAAGAAATTTATGAGCAGAGCCGTATGATGGGTGAGACTATGATGGCTCGTGTGCTAGATGATTCTATACAGTTTGAGGAGTTGGATGAATCACTTTTTGACGGCATATCAGCTATCAAAATATGTGCTTGTGGTACTAGCTACCACTCTGCCCTAGCAAGTTCATATCTCTTCGAGAGAATTGCCAAAATCAGATGTGATATAGAGATAGCCTCTGAGTTTAGATACAAAGAACCACTCCTAACTAAAGACACACTATTTATCACTAT
>DAOUPF010000120.1 GCA_030626265.1 Sulfurovum sp. | reverse complement strand
TCGGCTACCCATGATTATTTTGTATTTGCTGGTATTTATGAATCGTGGTATGACAATACTTTGAAAAAATCTATACTTACCTGTGCACTACTTACCACTGAACCCAATGAGAAAATAGCAACCATTCATGATCGTATGCCTGTGATACTTGAATCTGATGAATGGGAATTATGGCTAGATGATAAAAGTACCTATAGTGACCTAAACAGACTTTATACACCGTTTGCAAGTGATAAGATGAGCTTCTTCCCTGTGAGTGATACGGTAAATAGTGTAAAAAATGACAGTGATGAGTGTATAAAAGAAGCAACACACTCTGAGCCTAGGCAAGCAACACTTTTTTAATTTTTTAATTTTTCGATAAAGGTTATCTATACTAGAGAGTCTCTAAAAGCTCTTTCATCGTGTTGACTCTCTTCTCATGCTTTGCATGACCACTGCAAGCTTCTATAACACCAACAACCTGCTCTTTTGTAACAGGATTTCCCTGCTCAATGCCAAAATTAAACATCTCTATTATCATTTCACACTCCATAAGTGAAGGTGTCTTATTTGGTTTTGCAGGGGTTTCTGCAAAAAGAGATGCCGATAGTAAAAGTATAATTAGTAAGTTTTTCATGTAGAGAGTTTAGCAAAATATTACTTATCTTAAACCCTCCTCCCCTTCTCAAGAAAGGGGTCGGGCTATTTCATACTAAGGGTATCAACTAGCAAAAATATCAATCCCCACCTTATATGCCAACTAATCAGATATAATCTCAAAAAGATTTTAAAACACTCCAAGGAAAACATCCAATGTCTGAACAAACTGATACAACTAAAGAGGAAATATATTATGACCAAAGATCTGTGGCTTTAAGAACTACTCAGAGTATCTGTTTCGTGAAAGAACATGACAAGGTGTCTATGCTTGGATTACTTCTAAATGACTATAAGAAAATGCAAGTAGTCATTGTCGTGAAAAGTAAGAAAAAAGCAGATGAATTGAGTACATTCTTAACGTCAAAAGAGTTTAATGCTATCTCTGTGCATGGAAACCATAGACAAGAACAGCAGCAAGAGGCAGCAACAAGATTTAATCTAGGTACTCTAAATATCATTATCACTACAGATATGATTTTAAAAACACTAGAGTTGGAAAATATCAAACTCCTTTTTTCTTATGATTTACCAGATGAACCACAAGATTATTATAATCGTTTGGCTCTCATGAAAGAGCTAGGGGTTGCCATGGCTCTAGTAAATCCTGAAGATGAGTACCATTTGGGTTCCATAGAACTCAACATGAAACAAGAAATCAAAGAAAAAACTGTAGAAGGTTTTGTAGCAACTGCTACACCTACTCACACGGCCAAAACAACAAAAGATAGAACAAAAAAACCTCGACACCGTAAAAGGAAAGCTAGAAAAGACAAAGATAAACTATAGGGAACCTCTAAGAATAAGCTATAATAATCCATCCAAAACAAGGCTAACTCATGGCAAAACGACCAACATTGCTACAACATTTTCGCTCTTTTGCTTACCAGAATAACATCAGAGATATTGATAAGGCTTTAGAATACTTTGCTGTATTTGGCGGTACTGGGTGGAGTGTAGATACCTCTAAAGGACTAGATAAACTCATAGAAGAAAAAGTGCTGCGCAACTATGAACCCCTCCATAAAAGTATGACTAGATATACACACAACAATCCTGTGTATCATATGTTGTTGTCTACCGTGGCACTGGGTATGGAGCATGAGCCTGATGCATTTAAGAGGGCTAGAGTAGGAAGAGATAGGGGTGAAGAGGCTATAGACTATCTGGAAAAGAAAAGTCTGTTAAAATTTGATCTCTCGGCAATACAACCTACAAAAGAGAGTAATGAAAAATCAGATAGATTGATATTTGAATTGCCTTTTATGCGTTTTTGGTTTGCAATGATATCTCCTAATTACAAGTCTGTCTCTCAGGGTGACTTTAGTGAGTTTGAGCAAAAGTGGCATAAACTTAGAGGCAATTTTTCTATCCTACTGAGCAATCTCTTGGTGAGAGAACTGGTAAGACAAAGCTTTGTGGAGAAATTTGCAGATGATCCTATAGTCTCTATCGGTTCATACTATGACAAGCAGGTACAGATAGAAGTACTAGCCATTAGAAAATCAGGAAAGATGTTGGCAGGTGTGTGTAAATACTCTAAAGATGAAGCAAAGATAAATATGCCAAACTCCCTCAAAGAAAAGTGCCAAAAAGCTGAGCTAAACATAGCTGACTATGTACTCTTTTCTAAAAATGGATTTTCTCAGGAGGTAGAGCAGATGAGAGATACAGATTTAACACTTATGTCCCATGATCATCTATCTTCACTTCTAGATAATTTGAGCAAAGATGACTTGTTAGTGTATACCAATAAAAAGTACTAAAGGGGAAGATTAAGCTATATTTTTCTCCTCATCACCCACTTATCCCCTTCCATCACAACAACCAATCCAACAGCAATAACAGCAAGCTCCAACCATATATTGAAAGAGACAGGTTGGGTAGAGAGTATGTTTTGCATGAAAGGGATATGCATACATGATATGTGTAAAAGCTGAGTGAAGATGACCCAGTAGATCAAAAACATACTGTTTTTATAGCCTATGAGGTGTAGATAGTTGATCTCTGTTCTGGCATTGAAGATATGTACATTCTCAAATAGTACCATCAGAAGTAGTATGATATTTCTAGCACTCTCCACACTCTCTCCACTTTGTAGTAAAAAATAAAAGAGAACAAAAGAGACTAGACCGATATATAGACCACTTACTACTATCCGTCTAAGCATGAGGGGGTTGAATATAGGCTCTTTGGGTGATCTAGGTTTTCTCTTTAGCAGTCCTGGTTCTGCCTTCTCTAAGGCGAGCATTACATCTTCTATACCATTGGTCACTAGATTGAGCCATAATAGCTGAACAGGGAGCAGTGGCAGAGGCATCCCTGTGATAAATGAGAGCATGACTAACACCAACTCTGCAAATCCCGTCGATATAAGCAGATAGATGACTTTTCGTATGTTGTCATGTGCACGCCTGCCCTCTTCTATACCATTGACTATGGATGAAAAGTTGTCATCTGTGAGTATGATGTCAGAGGTAGCTTTTGCTATGTCTGTACCACTCTCACCCATCGCCACACCGATGTTGGCATGCCTAAGAGCTGGAGCATCATTAACCCCATCACCTGTGACTGCAACATAATGCCCTAATGTTTGATATGCCATGACTATCTTCATCTTCTGCTCTGGTGTCACGCGAGAAAAGACAGAGATCTCTTTTAGCTCTTCTGCACTCTCTCCATCTCTTTCCCACTCTGCTAGCTCTTTTTCACTCATCACTCCAGCATCAGAAGAGGCGATACCTAGCTCCTGTGCTATACATAGTGCTGTGTTGGGGTGGTCTCCTGTGATCATGACTACTTTTATGCCTGCCTGCTGAGCCTTGAGTATGGCATCAGGACTCTCTACTCTAACTGGATCTATGATTGCTACAAAGCCTAGATAAGTAAAGCTATTTAGATTGATCTTCTCATCATCTTCGGACTCTTTGTAAGCAAGCGCTATAGTTCTGTATCCTTTGAGTGCCCATACATCTACGTCATCTAGTATAGACTTCTTCTCTTCTTGGGTTATATCACAGTGTTCTAATACAGTCTCTGGTGAGCCTTTGCTAAACTGAAATACCTTCTCATCTCGCTCCATCATCACCGCAGAAAATCTATTGATAGGCTCATAAGGTATCTCATCTATCTTTCTATATGACTTGGAGCCTGTGATATATGATTCATCTGCATTGGCAGCAAATCGTGCCAAGGCGATATCTACCTGATCCCCAAAGAAATCAACTCCACCCTCTTTTATCTCTTCATAATGCATCTCATTGCAGAGTATGGAAGCTAGATATACTTTGTCGTGTGCTTCGCTTATGGTGTTGGTATCATATACTTGGGTTGGTGAGATAAAATACTCCACACTTAGTTTGTTTTGTGTTAGTGTGCCTGTCTTGTCACTGGCTATGAGCGTACATGCACCAAGCCCCTCTATAGCCGCTAATTTACGTACGATGACATTGCGTTTGGACATGGCTATAGAAGCAGAGGTGAGTGCTACAGTGATAGCAACAGGCAATCCCTCTGGTATAGTTGATACAGCCAAGGCAACAGAGAAGAGAAAGAGAGCATAAAAGCTCATGCCTTTGAGTATCCCTATGGCAAATAGCACTAATACCATGATACCAATGACAATCGAGATAGTAAAAGAAAGCTTCTCCATCTTTTCGAGCAGAGGTATCTTGGCTTCACTTTTTTTACTCAGTAGCTGTGCTATCTTGCCTGCCTCAGTATACTTCCCTATGGCAGAGACTATACCCATACCTCTACCAGAGGAGATATATGTACCTGCAAAAAGCATATTCTTTCTCTCTGGCAAAAGTAGGCTGGAGTCATCACTCATAAAGTTTGCATCTTTATACATATCTATAGATTCACCCGTTAGCAGAGACTCATCCACCATCAAATTCTTTGTCTCTGTTAGTCTGACATCCGCAGCTATCTTTGTACCTGGCTCAAATATCAACATATCTCCACACACGATATCTATACTATCTATCTCATGGATAATGCCATCTCTAAGTACCATTGCTTTGGATTTGATGAGATTTTGAAGTAGTTTAGCTTTTTGAGATGCAGAGTACTCTTGATATGTTCCGATTGTAGCATTTAAAAACAGTACCATCAATATAAAGCCAGCATCTGTATACTCAGCTATAGTCAGTGCCATAAAAGCAGCCAAGAGCAAGATATAGATAATAGGACTTTTGAACTGTTGTAACAGGTGAGAGAGGAGTGTCATATCTGACTTTGATGGGAGAATATTTAAACCATACTTCTCCTGTCTTTTGGATACTTCACTCTGAGCAAGTCCAGAGATATGAGTATCCAAGGCCAAAAGTGTATTATCAATATCTTTTGTATGAAAATCCACCCTAGACCTCCTTTTACTTACATATATTTTACACTAATTAGCTTACTAGCTTGGTTGGTACGGTAATAATAGTCCTATATATTTAGGAAGTGGGTATCTCACATACGACTGAGTGGACTTGTAGCTTGATGATTAGCTCTGCGTAGGTATCCTTGGTAGTGAGATTGAAATCTTTTAGATTTATGTGTCCTTTTATTCTCATGTCCCCTGCTTCATAGAAATATACCATTGGGACATCTACAGAAGTGTTATTTAGAGATATATCGAAAACTATCAC
>DAOUPF010000019.1 GCA_030626265.1 Sulfurovum sp. | reverse complement strand
TATCATAAGGGCATTTGACTGGGTCGGAATGGACTATGATGGCGAGGCTGTGTATCAGTCTAATAGATCAGATATATATGCCAAATATGTAGACCAGCTACTCCAAGAGGGTAAAGCTTACAAATGCTATATGAGTAGAGAGGAGTTAGATACTCTCAGGGAAGAGCAGATGGCTAGAAAAGAGCGTACTAGATATGATGGGAGATACCGTGACTTTACTGGTACTCCTCCTGAGGGTGCAGAACCAGTCATCCGCATCAAGGCACCACTAGAGGGTATGATATCATTTACTGATGGTGTAAAAGGTGAGATAAATATAGCAGCATCAGAAGTAGATGATTTTGTGATAGCTAGAGGTGATGGCTCTCCTACATACAACTTTGTAGTAGCTATAGATGATGCCTTAATGGAGCAGACTGATGTCATTCGTGGTGATGACCACCTGTACAACACTCCCAAGCAGATAGTAGTATATAGTGCTCTAGGCTTCAAAATACCAAACTTCTATCATGTTGCCATGATAAACAATGAGCAAGGTAAAAAACTATCCAAGAGAGATGGTGCTACAGATGTGATGGAGTATAAAGAACAGGGATATCTACCTGAGGCCTTGCTCAACTTTTTAGTTCGTCTAGGTTGGAGTCATGGAGACCAAGAGATATTTTCACTAGCAGAGATGATAGAGCTGTTTGATCCAAAAAATATCAATAAGAGCTCATCAAACTATAACTTAGATAAGCTACTATGGTTAAATGCTCACTATATCAAGAATAAGCCAAACAGTGAGCTAGTAGAACTACTCAAAGATTATGGTGTAGAGGTAGAGGGACATGACAAACTAGAGCTTTTACTGGATGCTACAAAAGAGAGAGGCAAGACTCTAGTAGACTTAGCAGAGCAGATAAAACTCATACTAACTCCCCCAACCCAGTATGATGAAAAAGCATCCAAAAAAGCCTTCAAAGGTGAAGCAAAAGAGATACTAGGTGACTTTGCTACTATGCTCCAAAACTGGGATAAAGAGCTACATCTTCCATGTGACTATCATGAGGTAATGGAAAAACTAGTAGCAGATAAAGAGATAGGCTTTGGCAAGATAGGTATGCCACTGCGTGTGAGCCTACTGGGTTCTATGACTGGTTCTGGTATGGATGAGATCATGGCTATACTAGGTGTGGATGAGACAGTGAAGAGGATTGAGAAAGCTATTGCTATTATATAGTAGATGGGGGGGAGTGTCCTCTCCTTGACTTATGCGTTTAAAAACAACTTCAAAGACCTCTCTGCTCTATAGTCCATCTTATAATAAATATGCTCTAAGTACCATGAAAGTTGCTTAGTAGTAATTCCTCTTTTTTTTGCTTCTTGTTTTAAAATATATTGTGGAATCTTGACTTTTGTTTGTGTAAAATCATTAGCAAGTTTGTTTATGACTTTTCCATGTCTGTTGTAGCAGAGTCTGGCAAAGACAAAGGGGAGTCCTGTTTTCTCATACCATGCCTCTGCCAGGTCGATACCTTCTCCTCCATCTAGATAGTATTTGAGTGCTGCGTCCCCTATGAGGACTTTGCCCTCAAGTGACAAGACTTTGGCTAGATGGTTTGATGTGGCAGATGCAGGATCTATCTCTCTTTTCCCAGGTATAGAAAATACACTATAGACTTTTTTGTGGGCGATGATACCTAGATTTGTGCATTTGAAGTTGGGTGATTGGATACTGGATATGAAAGCAGCGTTGATACTTCCATGCTTTAGTGAGGCATTTATCTGGGAAGGTACAGCTCTTTTATATCTAAATGACATTTTGGCTGCAGAACTTTTGAGATTTTTTTTCAGAAATAGCTGGAATGGTAATAGATTGAGGTATGAGATAGAACCAAATAGCAATGTACTCTCCTTTTACCCCGAAATATGCATTAGATATTACTCAACTAGCATTTATCATTGCACCTATGGCATTTGCGAGAAAATCATCGATTAACCTTTGGGTTAAACTCAGATTTTTCACAAACACCCAAGGCACAAGCATAAACGCTATTCCATCAATCCTACTGCATAATTCGGGTTTAATTAAGCGTAATTATACCAAACAAGAATTATAATCCACACATATAAAAGGAGAGTTCCTCATGATAAGAGTAGAATTTTTAGGCCCCATTGGTAAAGCCCCTATAGAGATGGAAGCATCGACCTTGGCAGATGTCTCGGCAAAACTTAAAGAAGATACAAGTTTAGCTACTTGGCTTGACAAATGTGCAGTAGCACTCAATGATACTATGGTAAATGACTTGGCAACTGTCCTAAAAGATGGTGATAAAGTCTCTATATTGCCTCCTGTTTGTGGAGGGTAGGCTATGGAGCTTCATAATGGACCATTAGATGCCAATGAGATATTTGGTAGGTGGCTAGATGAGGATATGCAGTCAAACTATGGAGCATTCATTCCTTTTGTCGGGATTATACGCTCAGAAGATGGTATAGATGCATTGAGTTTTGATATCTATGAACCAGTTCTAAAAAAGTGGTTTGATGAGTGGCAAGAAAAGGCAGTAGGAAGAGGAGCTATAGTCAAGATGGCACATGCTATAGGTGATGTGCCTGTGCATACCTCTTCGTACATATCAGCTGTTTTCTCACCACAACGCCGTGTAGCACTCGAACTCATAGATGAGTTTGTAGAGGGGTTCAAAGCAAATGCTCCTATCTGGAAATATGATGTCAAAGATGGGAAACGAATATATGCAGAAGATAGAAGTACACCAATGGATGGGGCAGGGCTTTTGTCATGATGCATTTTGATGAATCTATAAAACTGCTAGAAGCCATAGAGATAGAAAACCTCAAGACTAAAAGAGTAAGCCTCATGGAGGCTCAGGGTTTTGTTCTAGCAGAGGATATAGTAGCTGATCACAACTCTCCAGAGCTTCCTACTTCTGCGATGGATGGTTATGCCTTCAAACACGAAGATATAGCACTAGGTAGACTAAAAATCGCTAGTATCAATCCAGCAGGCTCTGATGCCAAAGAAATAGTAAACAATGAAGAGTGTATCAAGACTTTTACAGGCTCTTTGATGCCAGAGGGTGCAGATACTCTAATACCTATAGAGAATGTAGAGGTAGTAGATAGTAGTATAGTTATCCATGAGGAGGTTCCTTGTGGATTCTCAGTGAGAGAGACTGGTGAGAACTATGCCAAAGGACAGCTGCTCATTCCTAGAGGAGAAGTGGTAGACTTCTCTCAGATAGGAGTGTTAGCTAGTCTAAATATCCCTACAGTTTTGGTCTATCAAAAGCCAATAGTGGCGATACTCTCAACTGGTAGTGAGCTACTAGATATCGGAGAAGAGCAGACCAATGACTCTCAGATACGAAGCTCAAACAACTATACTATATAGGCTATTGTCAAAAAGTATGGTGGTGAGCCCCTACAGCTAGGGTGTATCAAGGATGATAAAGAGAGTATCACAACTGCTATGGCAGATGCAATAAGTAGAAGTGATATAGTAGTGACTACAGGTGGAGTTAGTGTTGGGGATTTTGATTTTGTCAAAGATGTGATTTTTGAGCTAGATTGCGAGATAGTATTCAAAGGTGTTAGAGTCAAACCAGGACAACATATCATCATAGCTAGAAGAGGTGACAAGTTCATAGTAGGGCTACCAGGGTTTGCATACTCATCTACTGTAATGGCACTGGTATATATCATACCATTGATACAAAAACTTCAAAATGGAGTATTTAGGATATCTCAAGTCAAAGCTACTCTCAGAGAGATATTTATCAAGCGTGCCAAAAAAGCAGAGTTCACTGCCTGCAATGTGACCCTAGAGGATGGGCGATACTTTGTTGACTTTGCAGACAAAAAAGTAGGCACAAGTGCTATCATGACCAATATGCTAGGAGCCATGACACTACTCGTCACCTCAGAGGATGATAGTAGTAAAGATATAGGAGAAGAGGTAGATATACTAATCTTAGACTAGAGTTCTCCTAGAGATTTTTTAAGGATCTTTTAAAAAGTACGATAAGTCTCATTCATGAGAGCTCGCACTCTAAGGTAGTGTGCTAATTGTGCTACTGTTTTACATCCGCTATTGATAGCTTCTTTTAGAAGAGCTCGATTTGTTTTGATATTCATAATTTTTCCTTTAATATGTCAAATTATATAGTCTTTACAATGATTATGGCAAAAATATGTCAAATTGTCATATTTTTAAGGATTTAGAGCTATAATATAGGTAATTTACCTATAAAGGAGTAACTCATGATAGATTTTTTTGCTGTTATAGAGAAGATAAAAGATGTAATGTCTACAGGAAATAGAGTATTTGACAAAGATGTAGCAACAGAGCTGGGTATTCCACAAGCAACATTCGCTACTATGAAAAAAAGAAACTCTATCCCATTTAGAGAGGTTATGGAGTTTTCTGCTCGGATGAAGATTAGTATCAATTGGCTCTTTTTTGATCAGTCAGCAGAGATGTTGATAGAGGAGACCAATAGATTTTTTCAAGTGAGATACTTCTCTGATATTCGTGCTAGTGCAGGTGGTGGAGCTGAAGTATTTGATGAGAACTATGACATGCTAAATATTGACAAGACTATCATGGAGAACATGATTGGATTTGGAGAGAACCGTGAGATAGAAGCCATCCATGTAGATGGAGAGTCCATGGAGCCTACTCTCCAAGATGGCTCCATAGTCTTCATAGACAGAGCCCAAACCAATATCAACAAAGATGGTGTCTTCATAGCATCTACCACAGCAGGGCTCTTCATCAAACGAATACGCCAAAGAGCAGATGGTATGGTGGAGCTGATCTCTGACAACAAAGCCTACTCTCCAGAGCTATTAACTCCCGATGAGGTGGAAATAGTAGGGAGGGTTGTTGGAAACATCGAAAGCCTTTGATTTTCTTGTAGGTTGGGGAGAGGACACCCCGACCTACCTACTATCTAGCGCACCCCACACACCGTACACTTTCAGGTCGTATCTCCATACGTCCTATGCCTATCTCTTCCTCACACTCGATACATATGCCAAACATAGGTGAATCTATACGAATGAGGGCATTTTTTAGTCTGGTGAGTCGTAGCTTGGATTCGTCTAGTACCTTGTGATTGACATGACTCTCTCCCATGGCTTCTAGGCGGGTGAGTCTACCTAGCCCACAGTCTGGGGATATGGGTTTTGTTTTCTCTTTGAGGATCTCTATCTGTTTGATTAGTAGCTCTATATCTGTCTCTATCTTTTCTCTTAGTTGTACTTTTTCTTTTTTTGTCATATGGCTACTTTTTAAATCTATAGTTTAGTATCTCAAGCTCTTGGCGTAGCTTATCTGGTATATCACCTTGGAACTCTAGTACATTCTCTTTGACAGTGCCACCTGTACCTAGCTTTTTCTTGAGGGTTTTGAGCAGGGACTGTAGCTCTGCTTTTTGCAGGTAAAATGGTTTGACTAGAGTGACTACTTTGCCTCTGCGTTTTTCCTTGGCAAAGTGGAGTTGGTGTTTTTCTGGTGGTTTTATCTCTGTAGATATTTTTTTGGACGGTTTGCTTTTGTTATCAGATACCCATTCATCCCCAAAGTCCGCACCCATCTCAAACAGGTTTTTCTTCATCACCCAAAGTCCGTATCAAAAAATATACCAAGCACCACAGAGAGCATGAGTAGGGAGATTAGTATAGTATAGAGAGTATCATCAGAGGGGAGTCTCATGCTTTGCCTTTTAGTTTGTGTAAGTTTAGCATATTTTTGAAAGTATTAATTATAAAACCTCCTATATAGTACATTTTATAAGGTTTTCTATTGAGGGGTATAGATTTATAGCTTGGAAACGTCGCTACAGTAAATAACCTTATAAAGTATGTTAGATTATAAGGTTTTGAATTAGCTTGTAATTTATTTTAAAATTTAATGCAAAAATGTGTATAGTGTTTTCTAATGAAATAGTTATAAGCAAATGTTGTTAAATGGTAAATATTTTTCAGCTAAAATAAGAATTCTTTTATAAACTACAATAATAAAAACAATATGAGGAAAGATAAATGAAACTATACGCCCCATGGGAAAAAGCCTTTAAAAAAGTTGCAACTCCATTTGAGCACTTTATCCATGCACAAACTACTACAGGTATAATTTTAATGTTTATGACTATAGTTGCACTCATACTTGCCAATTCACCGCTGGCAGAGAGTTACGCACATTTCTTTCATACAAAAATAGATTTTGATGTTGGTACATGGGAACTCTCTCATACCATTCATCACTGGATAAACGATGGTCTTATGGCTATCTTCTTTTTTATTATTGGGCTAGAGATAAAAAGGGAGATATCGGTAGGGGAGCTTTCCAATATAAAAGCGGCTACCTTACCTATTTTGGCTGCTATTGGTGGAATGGTTTTTCCTGCATTAATCTATCTTAGTATCAACTCAGGTACTGCCGGAGTAAATGGATGGGGAATTCCAATGGCTACAGATATTGCATTTGCCATTAGTGCTTTGGTGCTGTTAGGAAAAAGAGTGTCTCCCGCACTGGTCACATTTTTGGTTGCATTGGCCATTGTCGATGACCTTGGTGCTGTTTTAGTGATTGCCCTCTTCTATACTGAACAGATACATACTCTGCCACTTATTTTAGCAGGAGGCTCTTTTTTGATTTTGGTTGCCTTTAACCGTTTTGGCATTCACATGATTTTACCTTACTTCATCGTAGGACTCTTTATGTGGTTTTTTATGCTTGAATCTGGTGTACATGCAACCATTGCAGGAGTTATTGCTGCATTGGCAATACCATCTAAACCCAGACGAGCTCCTGCTAGTTTTAGACAAGATGCCAAAATATTATTGGATGAATACGATAGCTATCCTATCGATGAAAAAGAGGGTATGAATGAGAGACAAAAAGCAATACTCTTAAAGATTGAAGATAATATTCGTGAGATTGGTACACCAGCTGCACGATTAGAACATGATTTACATCTTCCCGTTGCATTGGTGGTTATTCCTCTTTTTGCATTGGCAAATGCAGGTATTGCCATCGATTTTAGCTCTATAGGTACAACTATTATTGAGCCTGTATCAATGGGAATTATCGCAGGTCTTATACTTGGAAAAGTTCTTGGAATATTTGGGGTAGCATGGTTGGCAATCAAGTTAAAAATAGCAACACTTCCACAAGGCAGTAGCATGAGCCAAATTTTTGGTGTGGCATTTCTTGGAGGTATCGGTTTCACCATGTCTATTTTTGTTGCAGACTTGGCATTTATACATAGTCCAGAACTTATTTTTCAAGCTAAGGTAGGGATTCTGGCAGCTTCTTTATTTGCTGGATTGTTTGGTTTTTTATGGCTTAGATATATAGCAAAATAAGAACCAAATATCCCTGTTTTAAAACCTTATAAAATATATAATTTTATAAGGTTTATTTTCTTTTCCTAGCTATTCGCCTATGCAGTATTTTTGGTGGGGCTAAAGCCTCCACTTCCGATTAGACCTCTATGTTGTAGTTAATCTCAGTCTTATATCCTTTGGTCTGAATCTCTAGTATACTCAACCCCTCTATAGGCATCTTGATAAAATCCTCCAGAGTCTCTATCTCAGAGTTGGCTATCTCATGTAGTACTATCCCCCTATATGCCTTCGCCCAATGGCTCACTACTTTGCCATCCTTGATAAACTTTAGTGTGGTGTATGGTTGGGAGGGTTTGTAGAACTTGTCGTAGAATCCTGCCCTGATGTCTAGTATCTCTGTATCTGCTAGGTAGCTATCCATCAGCTCTGTTAGCAGTGGTTTGTAGAACTGCTCTGGTTTGGTATCTCCTATGGGTTTGCCTTGTTGTAGTCTATACTCTGGTATCTTGTCACTAGCTTTGAGTACTCCAAAAAGATTTGAGAAGAGTATGACATGGTCATTTATATATGATTGTGCATTCTCACTAAGCTCTGGATAGTTCAAGTAGTCAAATGCCACACCTGTATATCTCTCTATGGCTCTCATCGTAGGTTCATGTATGATGTCTTTGCTGGCGTGGTAGGTTATATCATCAGGTTTTTTTAGCCCAAACATAGTGCTGAGCTCTTTGGTATCGTTTTTTTGTAAGATATTTATATATTTGTGCAAAAGCCTAGTTCTATCTGGGCAGAGACTATCAAACAGTAGTGAACATATATCAAACTTACCATCTCCACCAGTTTTTTTGGTCTCACTAGGTGCTAAGAGTATCTTCATTTTGTTCCTTATCATAAAATTATAGAAAAATCATTGATACTAATCAAGTTTTTGTAACAAGAGAGAAAACAAAGAGTATAATCAAATCTTGTTGATAGCTATCAAAGTATACTGAAATAGCTTTTAATATAATGTGCATCAGGATATGTAAATCCAATATGATAAGGGAAGTTTATGATAAAAAGAATTATCAAAAGAGACGGGGGAGCTCAGAGATTTGTACCGTTCAAGATAGAGGATGCTATCAAGAAAGCTTTTGGTAGTGAGGTTGTGACTTATGATAAGAGTGTATTTTCGGATGTGATAGTGCAGATAGGGGACAAAGAAGATATCTGTGTAGAAGAGGTACAAGACATCATAGAAAAAGAGCTCTTTGCACATGAGCACTTTGAAGTGATGAAATCATTTATGCTATACAGACATATGCACAAGATGCAGAGAGAGCAGGTATTAGGTCTAGACAAAGATACAACCTATATAAACTCCACGCAGACTATAAAAGAGTATATAGACAAGACAGACTGGAGGATAAATGCCAACTCCAATACAGGATACTCTAATGCTGGACTGGTCAATAACACAGCAGGCAAAGTAATAGCAAACTTTTGGCTAGACTCTATCTACTCCAAAGATGAGGGCTATGCTCATAGAGATGGGGATTATCATATACATGATTTGGATTGCCTGACTGGGTATTGTGCAGGGTGGAGCTTAAGGGTGCTACTAGATGAGGGATTCAATGGCGTGAGGGGTAGAGTAGAGAGCAATCCACCTTCGCACTTCAGAGAGGCTCTTGGGCAGATGGCAAACTTCTTGGGAATCTTGCAGAGTGAATGGGCTGGTGCACAGGCATTTTCATCATTTGATACATATCTAGCTCCATATGTATTTAAAGATAAATTACCATACAAGGAGATAAAAAAGGCTATCAGAAGTTTTATCTACAATCTCAATGTACCTGCTCGTTGGGGACAGAGTCCATTTACCAATATCACTATAGACTGGGTAGTGCCTGATGATTTAGCCAGTCAGATACCTACAAGGGCTCAGACTCACCTATTTAGAGAGCTTGATGATGAGGAGCTTTGGGAGATGGCAAAAGATAGAGATGATAGTATAAGGTCTTTAGAAGATCTGAAGTATAAACATTTCAAACCAGAGATGAATCTTATCAATAGAGCTTATTTTGAGGTGATGACAGAGGGAGACAAGAGTGGACAACCGTTTACTTTCCCCATCCCCACTGTAAATATCACTGAAGACTTTGATTGGTATGGAGAAAATACCGATATACTATTTGAAAATACAGCGAAGATAGGCTCTTCATATTTTCAGAACTTTATAGGTAGCCAATATATCAGAGATGAAGAGGGCAATCTCGTACCAAATGAAGAGGCATATAAACCTGGGCATGTGAGAAGTATGTGCTGTAGGCTACAGCTAGACCTACGAGAGCTTCTCAAGAGAGGTGGAGGGCTATTTGGTAGTGCAGAGATGACAGGAAGCATAGGTGTTGTGACTATCAACATGGCAAGGCTTGGCTATCTATATGCAGGAGATGAAGATAGATTACGATCAAGACTCTCAGAGCTAATGGAAAATGCCTATGCTACATTGGAGAAAAAGAGAATATTTATACAAGAGATGTATGATAGAGGATTGTTCCCTTATACGGCTAGATATTTACCAGGGTTTGATAATCACTTCTCTACTATTGGCATAAATGGTATGAATGAGATGGTGAGAAACTTTAGCTTGGATAAACATAACATAACAGATGAATATGGTAAAGGTATGTCATTGAGAATCATGGACTTTATGAGAGACATACTCAAAGAGTTTCAGGAAAGATCAGGAAACTTATATAATCTAGAGGCAACCCCAGCAGAGGGAACTACCTATAGATTTGCCAAAGAGGATGCCAAGAGATACAAAGATATCATCCAAGCAGGTACGAAGGAGAATAACTACTATACCAACTCATCTCAGATACCAGCATTTCATACAGATGACCCATTTGAGGCATTGAGTCTGCAAGATGATCTGCAGTGTAAATATACAGGAGGTACGGTGTTACATTTGTATATGAGAGAGAAAATAAGTTCTGCTGAAGCAGGTAGAAAACTGGTGCGAAATGTCATCAGCAATTTTAGACTCCCATACATTACTGTGACACCGACATTTTCCATCTGTGAAAAACATGGTTATCTCTCTGGGGAACATGAGTTTTGCCCTAAATGTGATGAAGAGATTTTAAGCAACCAATATGTGATAAAATAAAGAAAGG
>DAOUPF010000123.1 GCA_030626265.1 Sulfurovum sp. | reverse complement strand
TATAGCTTAGTGTTTCAGAGGCATAGTGTACAGGATATAGTGTCTCATAATACTCTCTATCTGCTTCTGTGGCAAATGGATCTAGAAGCTCAAAGCTCTGCATGAAATCATCATCATTTATGGTAAGTCCATTGTCTGATCTATATGATGATATAGGGTCAATACATAGTGATGAACCAAGACTATCAACTATATCTTGAGTTGTCTCATTTCCATTTACAACAAGGCTATTAATTTTAAAATATAGATTTTCATTGGGATAAGAGAAGTTTTTATTTTGCTCTTGTATCATAGGAAGTATCTGTGATATTGGCTCTTTTGCATCCACCTCTAATAAAAAGTTTTTATAATAAGGCAGATAATCAGTCTTTGCATTGAAAAAATACGCTTCTATTTCTAATTCCATATTGTTACTCCTGATACTAAATTGAACTATTTTACTACTTTATAGCTCAAATATATCTAAAATATTTTCAGCTAAATGACTATGAGGGCTTTATGTGTATATTTTACCTCATTTTATCAATCATTGTTTTCAAAAACTCTTCTCTTGTTGCAATACCAAGTAGTTTATCTTTGGTCAAATCAGGATATGTACCGCCCAATCCTTTGCCATCATCTCCATGACATCCACCACAGATACTAGTATAAAACATAGCAGCATCTTTTTCATAGGGCTCTTTGCATTTTTTCCCAGATAGTTCCAATGTATAGCAGGCTATTTTATAGGCATCTTCTTTAGATGAAAATCCTGCTTCCATTATCTCATCTTTTTTATACTTCAGCTCAGAAGAGCCATGATTGATGACCTTAATGATATACTCTTTTATATACTTATTTGTATTGAGGGTAGAGAGCTCCTCTTTGTAGTGTATATCATGGTGCTCTTTGATATGTTGAGTATAGTTTGTATTGGAGGGTGTCTCTACTTTTTTTGGTGAACGAAACTTGGCATTATAGAGTGCATATGATATAACTAACAAAATAACAATAAAAGGCAAACTCTTTTTCATATATTTTATCTATTTGCCTCTAACCAATCACTAAGTAACACTAACTCATCTAGCTTTTTTGATTCAGACTTTATAATCTCTGCAAAGCTCTTCACTCCCATAGACAACAGATATTGTAGGTTGTCATCAAAAGTAGCTTCCTCTATGACAAATATATTGTCTCTATGCACTTCAAACATATATCCGCCATTTGGTATAGGTGACATAGATAGGGTTACTGTGTAGTGATCCTTGATGATGCTCTCTTTTTGTGAATACATCAGCCCTATGTTGTATCCTTCATTGGCAAAGCCTCGTATGGCTACTACTAGTACCTTGTTCTCACCCTCCTTGGAGGAGTTAAATATACCTATGATATCTTTGATAGTAGAGTAACCAGGGATTTTTGCTAGTAGTGACTCGAAAAATCCAACAAGTCTAGTCTTCATAAGATGACCAATAACATATAAAATCAATAGAAATATAACAATGACTAACATAAACCATAAAAATTGATTATTTTCAGGGGTAAATCCAACAATCTCAAAAGCCCAGTTGACAAGCAAGTCTATCTTGCCATATAGCCAGAGTATGAGTACAGCGATGATAACCACAGGCAGAAGCCCAAAGAGTCCTTGGAGTGCTGTTTGTGTGAAGTGTTTTAGTGTTTTACTATCTTTCATTTTCTTATTTCCTCAATCTAGTTAATTATTATTCTTCCCCACATATGCCGCTACATGGTGAGGGATACCTCCTGGAGGTACGAGCGCGATCTTGTCGCCATTTTGAATGATAGTGCTTTTTGGCATGATTTTGTGATTTAGAAATACTGCCTCTACATCACTAGCTTCTAGCCCTATATGCTCTATGAGAGCGTTTACACTGATGTCATCAGGTATATTTAGAGGGGAGCTCGTACAATCAACTCCCTCATCATTAAGTTTTTTCTTTAGAAATGAAAAAGCACTAAATTTTATATCTGCCATTCTGTTTTCCATTGTTGTTTCTTTCATTCCCATGTACTATGTAGGAATATATATTGGATAGTGTACCGTATCTAGGCTTGAGTTTTGTAGGTCGGGGTGTCCTCTCCCCGACAAATATTCAAACGATTGTAAATATTATGGCTATACAGATTAATGTCGGGGAGAGGACACCCCGACCTACGGATATAATGCATATTTGGATAGATTGGTGGCTTAAGTTGATATATAAATTTCTACTTAGGAGAGTAGGAATGAGGCTAAACGATAATATTAAATTATTTTGGCTTAACTTCAATAATTTTTTTGGTTGCAATAATTTTAGAAAAAAGATTTATAGTCAATAAATCAATTAAGCTCATTAAGATAGATTCATAATATGTAGTACTTTTTAGACCTTGTAAATATGTTTCTCTTTTATATGGTGTATTTGTAATAAAACTATAGTGTATCTCTTTCCAACCAAAATTGAATATATAATCTAACTCTTTATTTAAGTACTCTATATTCTTTTCATTAAAATCAAGAGAATCTGTTAATTCATCTATAGAACAAGGATAATTATTAGCAATAAAACTTGTATCTAAACAGAATTATTTGTCAAAATTTCTTGATTGATTGGTGTTATAGTTTTATCTTTAAATTTAAAAAATATAAATTCTTTCCAATTATTTATATTCATGCTAGTTCTTCTATCCAAACCTCAAAATCAACATCGCTAGCCATCTTCCAGTCAGCTCTAGGGCTTAGAGATATAGTACCCACTTTTGGACCATCTGGCATACATGAGCGTTTGAACTGTTGGGTAAAGAAACGCTTCAAAAACAGTTTGAGCCATTTTGTTATGGTCTTTTCATCATATTTACCATCAAATGCTAGAGTAGCTAGGAAGCGTATCTTGGTAGGTTTGGCTCCGTATTTGATGAAGTGGTAGAGGAAAAAATCGTGTAGTTCATATGGGCCTACTATGCTCTCTGTCTCTTGGGATATCTCTCCATCTTTTGCTGGGAGTAGCTCTGGACTGATGGGGGTGGCTAGGATATCATCTATGATACTGGCTATGGCTTTGTTGGATTTGTAGTACTCTATGACATACTGTATGAGGGTTTTTGGGATGCCTGAGTTTAGGGCATACATGCTCATATGATCGCCATTGTATGTACTCCAGCCTAGGGCTATCTCGCTGAGGTCGCCTGTACCAATGACCAGTCCTCCCTCTTTGTTTGCCATGTTCATGAGGATAGAGGTTCTAGCTCTGGCTTGTACATTCTCGTATGTCACACTATGCTCATCTGGGTTGTGCTCTATGGCTTCAAACTCTTTGAGAGATATATCTGTTATATCTATGGTCTTTAGAGTCACTCCTAGTGCTAGGCAGAGTTCGGTGGCGTTGTTTTTGGTTCTGTTAGTAGTACCAAATCCTGGCATGGTGATAGCTATGATATCTGTAACATCCCATCCCATAATCTCATAGGCTTTATGGGTAGAGAGTAGGGCTAGGGTAGAGTCTAGTCCTCCAGAGATGCCTATGAGGGCTTTTTTGATGCCAGCATGTGTCATTCTCTTGATGAGTCCATGGGCTTGGATATGTACTATCTCATCACAACGATGCTCTTTATCTGCATACTTGGATGGGACAAATGGCATAGGGTTTATATCTCTATCTAGGTTGCTGATGGTTGGTAGTGAGCCTAGCTTGATAGTTCTAGTCTTTTTTCGTCTACCATCGCTAAAGCTAGATTCACTTAGTCTTAGAAATCGTAATTTTTGCAAGTCTATATCTGCTGTGATTAGGTGACTATCCATGCAGAAGCGTTTATTTTGAGCTATAGTACTGCCATATTCTGAGATGATAGCATGACCACCAAATACAGTGTCCGTTGTAGATTCACCTACTCCTGCTGAACTATATACATACGCTGCCATACATCTAGCACTTTGGGTACGTACTAGCTCTTCACGGTATTCATGTTTGCCTATGAGCTCATTGCTAGCACTTAGGTTTAGGATGAGGTTTGCCCCGTTGCTTGCCATGTGGTTGCTAGGGGGTGTGACTGCCCATAGGTCTTCACATATCTCTATGCCAAATATCATATCAGCACTATCAGTAAAGAGCAGGTCTACACCAAATGGAACTTCTCTATTTATCAAACTAGCAGTACTTCTGACTATATCTCTACCAGTAACAAATTGTCGTTTTTCATAAAACTCTTTTTTATTTGGGATATAACTTTTAGGAATCATACCTAGCATTTCACCATTTTGTATCACCACTGCACAGTTGTGTAGTCTATCAGCTTCTAGATATGCATACCCTATGACAGCTATAGTAGATATATCTTTGCTGTTTTGAAGTATGTGAGCTAATGCTTCATCTTGAGCTTGAAGTAGGGTTTGATTTGTAAATAGGTCACTAGCAGTATATCCAGTTAACGCTAGCTCTGGAAATAGGGCAATACTAGACTCTTTGGTATGGGCATCTATGAGTAAGCCTAGTATTTCCTTGGCATTTTTGTTGGGGTTTGCTACTGTAGTTTTGTTTATACATGATGCTATGCGGTAATATCCGTACATGATTAAAAGTTCCTTTGTGAGACTAATCTGCCGTATTTTAACATAATCTCAGAAAGGATAGGAAGAAGATTGTAACTATTTGATACTTTTTAAATCCTCAACAAATAGTTCTGGTGCTCTAAATCCTGTAATAAATTTATCAGGTTGTACTTTGCCTTTGCTATCAAAAAACAGGATATTTGGAGCTCCAAATATTTTGTATTTTTTTAGTAAGGCTTGCTCTTGGAGAGTGTTTTTAGTGATATCAATCTTGATGAATTCAAATCTCTGCATCTCAGCTTTTACAGCTGGGTCTGGGAATGTGATGAGTTCTAGCTCTGTACACGCTGCACAACCATCTTTACCAATATCAACTACCACTGGTTTGCCACTTTTGGAAGCTTCTGATACCTCTGCTTCTAGTCTCTCTATAGAGTAGCCTTGATATTTGGAGCGGTCAGGTTCTACTATACTACTAGTTGTTTTTGAGCCTGTAAATCTGTCTAGTGGATGTAGTAGTGAAGTAGCACCACTGATAGCACCTATGAAAAGTATCACACCATATATCAGCATCACAAATGCAAATAGAGTAGCTAGCTTTGATAGCCCTCTTCGTGACTGACAACTACCAAATACTTCCATATAAAATGCAGAACCCATAAATATAAATGAAG
>DAOUPF010000022.1 GCA_030626265.1 Sulfurovum sp. | reverse complement strand
TTGCTGTGTCTAGGAACTTTGAATTACCAGAACAGATAGCATATTTGGGTCCAGAAGCTAGCTTTACACACCAAGCAGCAGAGAGTAAATTTGGAGCATTGAGCTCATATGTACCTATAGGCTCTATCAAAGGTGTATTTAGAGAGGTTAGTCAAGGTAAAGTCAAGTTTGGTGTAGTGCCAATAGAGAATAGTTTTAATGGTATAGTCAGTGATACTATCTCTTGCCTAAGTGATTTTAATACCAAGATTATCGCAGAAGTTATGGTAGATATACACCACGTATTTGCAACTAGAGCAGAGGATGTAAAAAATATAAAACGAATATACTCCAAAGATATAGCTTTTGGACAGTGCAAGCAGTTTCTAGAAGACTTTGGACTTGATGAAGTAGAGCAGATACCTGTAGAGTCTACAGCAAAAGCAGCCAAACTAGCAGCAGGAGACCCTCAAGCAGCTGCTATATGTGCCCAAGTGGCATCTATGATGTATCGTATTCCTGTTCTCTTTAGGAATATTGAAGACCAAGGAAACAATAGAACAAGATTCTTTATCATTAGTAATTTTGAAAATGCCCCAAGTGGAAATGATAAGACAACTATTCTTGTCAGACTCCCAAATAAACCAGGAGCTTTGGTTGACTTCCTAAATGATTTCAAAAAGCATGATATTGATTTGACTAAGATTAAATCTCATATTGTAGGTGGTGTTTCTATATTTTTCATAGAGTTTGATGGTCATAAAGATGACGAGAAAATCCAGAGTATATTTAATGCCCATAGTGAGACTATCAAATTTCTTGGCTCATATGTAAAAGAATCAGAAGATGTATAGAGATAAAGGTTGATTATGAAATTCAATAAATTTTTAGATGATATCAAAGTGTATGAAGCTGGAAAGCCTATAGAGCTTGTAGTTCGTGAGTTTGGGGTAAATCCTGAAGATGTAGTAAAGCTAGCTTCTAATGAAAACCCAATAGGCACAAGTCCAAGTGTAGCCAAAGTAATATGTGAACATGCTACTAAGGCACATCTATATCCAGATGATAGTATGTTTGAGCTCAAATCTGCTCTTGTCAAAAAGTATGATGTAGATGAGAGTAATATAATCATAGGTGCTGGTAGTGACCAGATACTTGAATTCATATCTCGTGCAAAGCTTACTGAGGGCTCTTCTGTATTGATGAGTCGTGTTACTTTTGCTATGTATGAGATCTATGCTAGACAGGTAGGAGCAGAGGTTATACGAACTCCTAGCTATGAGCACAAGGTTGATGAGTTTTTAAGTGCTATGAAAGAGCATAAACCAGATATCGTTTATGTCTGTACACCGAACAACCCTACAGGTGATGCAACTACTAAAGAGGATGTCCTCTCTATCATAGAGGCAGCCCTTAAAGATACTATATTAGTAGTTGATGGTTCATACATGGAGTATGCAGTAGCCAAAGATGAGAGATATAGAATTGATCCTAAGGATACATTAGGATTTGACAATGTCATATATCTAGGTACCTTCTCCAAAGCGTATGGATTGGGTGGTATGCGTGTTGGATATGGAATAGCAAATGAATCAGTGATAAATGCCTTATATAAGATGAGACCTCCATTTAATATCACTTCACTCTCTCTAGCAGCTGCTATTGAAGCTTGCAAGGATGATAAGTTCATAGATGATTCTATCTCTTTGCACCAAGAGCAGATAGTTAGATATGAGACCTTTGCAAAAGAGAATTCCTTTGAGTAAATTGATAGTTATACAAATTTCATTACCTATCTATTTGAGGAGCCATTGGATTCAAGTGTAGTCTCTGATTATCTACTAAAACGAGGTGTAATAGTCCGTAATCTAGCCTCATATAATCTAAATGCCATTCGTATCACTATAGGTACAGCTAAACAAAATGATAGGTTGTTTGAGCTTTTATTAGAGGCGATATCATGAAAAAAGCAAAAATTATCTCAGGATTAGATGTAGAACTCCCTATAGCTACTTTGGACAATTTTAGTAATTTTGAAGAGAAGATAAGTAAGATTAAGTGTATCAGAGCAGTAAAAGATAATCTTGATGAAACATTTTTGATAGATGTTATTGATGAGCTTGAACTAAAAGGTAAAAAGATAAGTTCTAAAAAACTAAAAAAAGTTTTTAAGAAAGTACTTATAAAAATGATAGAAGAGGTAGAGATATGAGAATTACCGAAAAATCTATAGAAGAGCTAAAGAAGATATCAGTTGATATTCGTGAGAAGATACTCTCAACAGTGAGTAAAAATGGTGGACACCTTAGCTCATCATTAGGTGCTACAGATTTGATAGTAGCTATGCATCATGTATTTGATGTCCCTAATGATCCTTTTTTGTTTGATGTATCTCATCAAGCTTATGCTCATAAACTTTTGACAGAGAGATGGGATGAGTTTGATACTCTAAGACAGTTTGGTGGAACCTGTGGTTATACTGACCCAAAAGAGTCAAAGTATGACTATTACAAAGCAGGACATAGCTCTACCTCTATATCTCTAGCTGTAGGTGTTGCCAAAGCGATAGCACTCAAGGGTCAAGATCGTATACCAGTTGCTTTCATAGGTGATGGTAGTATGACCGCTGGTATGGTATATGAAGCTCTTAATGAGTTAGGAGACAGGCAGTATCCAGTAGTAATTATTCTTAATGACAATGAGATGAGTATTGCAAAACCAATTGGAGCTATAAGCCGCTATCTCTCTACTACAATGGCAAGCCCTTTTTATCAGAAATTTAAGAAAAAAACTCAACAACTCCTAGAGCACTTTCCCGAAGGTGCAACATATATGGCAAAGAGATTTGAAGAGTCACTACATTTGATTACTCCAGGTATACTTTTTGAGGAGTTAGGTATTGAGTATATAGGGCCATTAGATGGACATGATATAGAGTCTATAGTAAGTACACTCAAGATTGCAAAAGGCATGGGTAAGCCAGTAATAGTCCACGCTCAGACAACTAAAGGTAAAGGTTATGAGAGAGCAGAGGGTACACTAGAGAAGTGGCATGGAGTAGGAGCTTTCAATCCAAAGAATGGTAAGCCACTGAAGAAATCAGGTAAAAAACCAGCTACAGATATCTTTGGCGATACACTGCATGATATGGCAGAAGCAGACAAGAGTATAGTAGGTGTTACTGCTGCTATGCCAGGAGGTACAGGATTATCTAAACTATTAGAGTCATTTCCAGATCGTTTTTGGGATGTAGCTATAGCAGAACAGCATGCAGTCACCTCTATGGGACCACTTGCCAAAGAGGGTTTCAAACCTTTTTGTACAATATACTCCACATTTCTACAGCGTGGATTTGACCAAGTAGTTCATGATATAGCATTGATGAACTTGGGTGTTGTTTTTGCTATTGATAGAGCTGGTATTGTAGGTGAGGATGGTGAGACACACCAAGGTGTATTTGATATATCATTTCTTAGACCTATACCAAATATGACACTCTGTGCTCCGTTTAATAGGTCTGGTATGCAAAAGATTATGAAATTTGCAGCCGAGTTCCCTAGACCATTGGCATTTAGATACCCTAGAGGTGTATTTATGGTGGAGGATAGTACAGTACCAGATTATGAGCTGGGTAAATCATATTTGGTATCTGAGGGTGAAGATATACTCTTTATAGGATATGGCAATGGAGTAGGTCGTGCAATAAAAGTCTCTGAGATGATGGAAGATGCAAGCCCTGCTATATTAGACTTGCGTTTTGTAAAACCTTTAGATGAGGAGATGCTCATGGAGCTATCTTCAAAATACAAGCAGTGGTTTGTATTTAGTGATAGTGTCAAAATGGGAGGGGTCGGTTCAGCAATCGGAGAGTTCCTTTCTAAAGAAGATATCCTTGATGTATCATTAACAACTTTTGAGTATGATGATGACTTTATAACTCATGGTAATACAATATTAGTAGAAGAATCTTTGGGTATTTTACCTGAACAGATAGCCGAAAAAATAAAAATCACAATAGCGAGGAATAAATGATAAAAGAGTATATATTTACAAGTGAATCAGTTACAGAAGGGCATCCTGACAAGATGGCAGATCAGATTTCTGATGCGATACTAGATCACATTATAGCCAATGATACTAATGCTAGAGTAGCATGTGAGACGCTTCTAAGT
Source organism: Sulfurovum sp. (assembly GCA_030626265.1). Taxonomy (GTDB): domain Bacteria; phylum Campylobacterota; class Campylobacteria; order Campylobacterales; family Sulfurovaceae; genus JAAXPZ01. Next base: position 5,953 of record DAOUPF010000022.1, on the reverse strand, counting down.
AATGGTTTTTGTGTTATAGCAGGTGAGTTAAAGACAGATACTTATGCCCCAATGCAAGAGATTGCTAGAGAGGTAGTGAGAGAGATAGGTTATACAGATGCCAGTTTTGGATTTGACTATAGATCTGCAGGTGTGCTCAATGGTGTAGGTGAGCAGAGCCCTGATATCAACCAAGGTGTTGACCAGGAGGGTGGTGAGATAGGAGCAGGAGATCAAGGATTAATGTTTGGTTATGCTTGTAATGAAACCAAAGAGCTTATGCCTCTACCTATCTCTCTAGCACATAAACTTACTGCAAAGCTAGCAGAGGTCAGGAAGAATGGTACCTTACCTTATCTGCGTCCAGATGGTAAAGCACAAGTGAGTGTTCGCTATGTTGATGGCAAGCCAGTTGAGGTAATGACAGTGGTAGTATCTACTCAGCATAGTCCTGATGTAGATCAAAAAACTCTGCATAGAGGTGTTTTGTCAGAGGTTATAGAAGCGGTGATACCAAATGAGCTATTGAGTAAAGATATTGTATACCATATCAATCCTACAGGTAGATTTGTAATCGGGGGACCTCAGGGAGATGCGGGACTTACAGGTCGTAAGATAATTGTAGATACTTATGGTGGATCTTGTCCTCATGGTGGAGGAGCGTTCTCAGGAAAAGACCCAACAAAGGTTGATAGATCAGCTGCATATGCAGCTCGCCATGTAGCCAAAAACTTAGTAGCCGCAGGAGTTGCTGATAAGGTGACAATACAGTTAGCATATGCTATTGGTGTAGTGGAGCCAGTATCAATCATGGTAGATACTGAGGGAACTTCTGATATAGAGGAGTCAAAGATTGAGGAGTGCGTTATGGCACTTTTTAACCTAACACCAGCTGGAATTATAAAATCTCTAGATTTGCTTAAACCAATATACAGAAGAACAGCTTCTTATGGTCACTTTGGTCGTGAAGAAGATGGCTTTAATTGGGAAAAAACTAATAGAGTAGAAGAGATAAAATCTTATCTTAATATATAGTAAAATATTCTAAACACCTCAATAGTGATAATCATAATGGATTGAGGTGTTACTACATCATAAAAATCATAAAAATACATCAAAATTAAAGTTTTGTTTACGCATGTTGTGCTATAGTTTCTTACTTTACATATTAAGGAGTAGAAAATGGCAGTAATTATTACAGATACTTGTATTAACTGTGCAGCGTGCATCGATGAGTGCCCTGTAGAAGCGATTGTAGATGAGGACGATAACCCAACGGGTGAAGATATTTATTATGTTCATGCAGATAAGTGCGTTGAGTGTGTAGATCACCACGATGAGCCAGCATGTGCTGAAGCTTGCCCAACAGAGGGATGTATCCAGTGGGGTGATGTTGTTGATGGTCTGCCAGCAATGGAAGGTAGAGGCGCTAAAGGTGAGCCAGTCGTAGAAGACTAAAATCTTTATGTCGGGGCTCTCCCGACAGTATATTCTTATTTAAAGTTTATTACTAAATATCTTACTGAAATATCTTACTAAAATATTTTGCTTTAATCACTATTTAATCTTATTTTCGATAAAATCCCGCCCTAATGCTTTGAGCAGTAATGACTATAAAAGCAAATTAATATACCTAGGGATATCCATGGAGCAAACACTATCAATCATCAAACCAGATGCAGTAGCCAAAAATGTTGTGGGGCAGATACTTGCTCGATTTGAGAATGCAGGACTAAGAATTGCTGTAACAAAAAAGATTCAGCTTAGCCGTGCAGACGCCGAAGCTTTTTATGCAGTACACGCAGAAAGACCATTCTTTGCAGACCTTGTAGAGTTTATGATCTCTGGTCCAGTTGTTGTAACTGTACTAGAGGGTGAGAATGCAATGGCTAAAAATAGAGAGCTAATGGGTGCAACTAATCCTAAAGAGGCAGCAGAGGGAACTATCAGAGCTGATTTTGCTGAAAGTATTGATGCTAATGCAGTTCATGGAAGTGATTCAGCTGAGAATGCTGATATCGAAATCAATTTCTTCTTTGCACAAAGAGATATTGTATAGGTTAAATTAGTATGAAAATACTATTTGATAAAGTAAGCTCTAGTCCAAAACCATTTGATTTTGTATCAGATGGTGCGAGAGTAGTAGGTACTTTGAAAAAGAGTGGCTATCATAGAGTTGCACTTGATGCTAAAGTGAGTGGAGAGATTGAATTAGGTTGTGATAGGTGTGGAGATTCATATCTACAAAGTCTAGATAATGATTTAAAACTCTCACTTAGTGATCAGGTACTCAAAGATAAAGACGATTTAGATATAATTGAGTTTTTAGATGGCACTATAGATATATCATATATACTAGAGAGCGAAATAAACGCACATAAAACAGCATATCATTACTGTCCAAAATGTGATAGTAGTGATGAAGAACTTGAAATAGAGTTTTGATTAAATATAAAATGAAGGATTAAAAATGGCAGTACCTAAGAGACGACATAGTAAAACAAGAGCAGCAAAAGGTAGAACACACTACAAATTGACACTTCCAAGACCAGTTAAAGATGAAGATGGTACATGGAGAATGCCTCACCACATGAATATGACGACAGGCGAATATAAAGCATAATGTCAACAGATAACAAATCTGTACCTATAACATCAGTACGAATTGCTATTGATGCTATGGGTGGGGACTTTGGTCCTGAGCCTATTATTGATGGATGTGTACAAGCTTTAAATGAGCGAAAATTTACTCCTATACTTGTAGGAAACAAAGAAGATATACTATCTTACCTCCCACTATATTATCAAGATAAAGTTGAAATCGTTGATTGCAATGATGTTATTAGCATGAGTGACTCTGCTACAGATGCACTCAAACGAAAAGACTGCTCTATATATAAAGCAGTGGAGCTTGTTCGTAATGGCAATGCAGATGGTGTAGTGTCAGCTGGACATAGTGGCGCTACTATGGCAGTAGCGACTTTGCGTATAGGACGGCTACCTCATATCTCCAAACCAGCCCTTGCTACCCTAATGCCTACTGATGTTGAGCAAAAAACTCTAGTTCTTGATGTAGGTGCAGTGGTGGATTGTAAAGCACAAAACCTTTATGAGTTTGGTGCTATGGGTGAAGCATATGCCCAAGAGGTGATGGGTATACCTAATCCTCGTATAGGACTTTTAGCAAATGGTTCAGAGAAAAGTAAAGGTAATGAGCTTACAAAAGAGGCTTTTAGTTTACTAGAGAGCCTTGATAATTTTCAAGGGAATGTTGAAGGTAGAGATATCTTCAATGGTAATGTCGATGTGGTAGTTACAGATGGATTTACTGGAAATATACTTTTAAAAACAAGTGAAGGTGTAGTGACAGCAGTATTTTCACTTATGAAACAGCACATACGCAAATCAATGCCAGCTAAATTTGGAGCATTACTAATGAAAAGAAAAGTTTTTAGTAACCTGAAAAAGCAGCTTGACTATGCAGAGTATGGTGGAGCACCACTGCTAGGCATCAATGGATGTGCTATCATAGGACATGGTAGCTCCAATGCAAAAGCTGTCAAAAATGCTATATTTCAAGCCATTAGCTATACAAGATCAGATGTAAACAAAAAGATAGAAGAGCTTCTTGTCGTAGGGCAAGAGAGACTAAATAAGTAATAGATCAAAGTAAAAGGGTTTTTTATGTCTAGAGCTATACCTCAGTATGCATCTTTCCGCTCAATTGGAGCATATGCACCTGAAAAAATATTAAGTAACTTTGATTTAGAAAAAATGATAGATACTTCTGATGAGTGGATTGTAAAAAGAACGGGTATAAAAGAGCGAAGAATAGCAGCTTTAGATGAGTCAACTAGCGATATGGCTACAAAGGCCGCTAAAATTGCAATAGACAGAGCCAATCTAAGTACAGATGATATTGATCTAATAGTCTGTGCTACTGTTACTCCTGATTATTTCAATATGCCTGCGACTTCATGCATAATATCTGAAAAGCTTGGCATTAGAGATGTTCAAGCTTTTGATATTTCAGCAGCATGTAGTGGATTTGTCTATGCACTTTCAGTAGCAAAAGCTTTTATAGAGTCAGGGATGAAACAAAATGTATTAGTCATTGGAGCAGAGAAATTTAGCTCAATTGTTGATTATAATGATCGTGGCACTTGTATCTTGTTTGGTGATGGTGCAGGGGCAGCCGTGATATCAGCTACAGACAAAGAGGATGAAGGCTTTGTAGACATACATGCAAGTGCAGATGGCTCTTATGCAGATTTTCTTATCACTCCATCTCCAGGATCGGTAAATCCTATGAGTCAGAAGGCTCTAGATGAGGGTCTAAACTTTGTCCAGATGAAGGGCAATGAGACATTCAAACTAGCAGTTAAGACTCTAACAAAAGATGTCAAAGAGATATTGGCAAAAAATGAAATCAATTCAGAAGATATCCCTCACTTTATCCCACACCAAGCCAACTACCGCATCATCAAAGCAGTAGGTGATGCACTCAAGATGCGTGAAGATCAAGTAGTAGTGACTGTAGATAAGTATGGCAATACTTCAGCAGCTTCTATCCCAATGGCTATTAATGATTTATATGAGTCTGGTAATCTAAAGTATGGTGAGTTGATGTTATTGGATACATTTGGTGGTGGACTGACTTGGGCGAGTGCCCTGTTGCCATTTTCTGGCAAATAGTGCCATTTAATAGTTAGATATTTCTTCTAATCCTAACTTTCTTGGGACCAAATAGCTCTATCATCTCTTTTATCATAGGCTCTTTGAGTAGCTCAGATGGGTCTTTATCCTTGGCTGCTTCAGTATCTCCAGCCTCTGGAGCTAAACAAGAACTCTTCATCTCTATGTCATTATTTGGAGTAGAACCATCAACAGTGTTTTGTTGTACTGGAAGCTTCTTGCTCTCTGCTTCTTGCTCCCTACTAACTAACTCAGTTTTTTTTTTAGCTTCTGAGGGGATATTTACTATCTTTGTATCAAATCCATATAACTCTTGGACAAACATCTTGATGATACTCCAGTGATTTATGAGTCTTTTTTTATCATCATCTTGTGCTGTTGAGTGCCATGTGAGTGAGTTGTTACCGTAGCTATCAAATGTGATATTTCTCTCAAAACAAGAACCCAAATCATAGTCTCTATCATATATCTTTTGTATTAGGGTTTTAAATTTGAGAGCACCTGTATCTACTATGATAGGCTCTTCTTTAGGTATAGGAATTTCTTCTTTTGGAGGGGCTTTCTGTATCACCTCTTGAGGTATGGCTTTTTCTATTTTTATCTCTGGTATCTCTTCTTTTACTTTTTCTACGGTTACTTCTTTAGCTACTTTTGGAGTGCTAGTAGTTAGTATATCAGAGGTGTCTATCTCTTTTTCCATAGGTTTTGCTACTTTTACTCCAGAGAGCTCTTTTTGTAGAGTACGTATCATATCATCTATATCACGAACAGAAAGTGCTTCCATCATCTTAAACAGTGTCAATGCTAGAGTAAACTCACCATCACTTCCCAACGAGAGTAGCTCTTTGGCTTCTGCTAGGACTCTAAAAAATCTATCTATGATGAGTGGAGTAAATCTACTGTCTTTTGAAAACAGAATCTCTTTTAGATATAGAGTTAGCTCATCTATAACCATCTCAGACTCATACTCAGAGGCTAGCTGTATGAAGTCTAGTAACTCAGCCTCATTTTTATCAAGCAAACTATCTAGTAGCTTGTCTAACAAAGATGGCTCTATGATACCAAGCATACCAGTCACAGTAGGCATATCTACATGGCTTTTTGAATATACTATAGCTTGGTCTAGTAGAGTGAGTGAATCACGCAGGCTTCCTGCTCCACTCCTAGCTATGACATCTAGTGCCTCTTTTTCATACTCTACCTTCTCTAGATTCAAGATATGCTCTAGATGGCTAAGTACTATCTTTTGAGGAATTTTCTTAAATCTAAAATGTTGAGT
>DAOUPF010000348.1 GCA_030626265.1 Sulfurovum sp. | reverse complement strand
TCTGATAGAAATTGTGCAGCTGTGATAGCTCCTCCATATCTGATATTTGATATGTTGCAAATATCCGCTATCTCACTTTTTAGTGACTTTTTGAGGTAACGGTTAAAGTGAAGTGTGGTAGCTAACTCTCCTGCATTTTTGGCAGATTCAAGTACTCTGTCTGTGACTTTAGGGTTGTTGCCCATGACGCCAGCAGTATAGTTTCCTACACCCACTACACAAGCACCTGTGAGAGTTGCCATATCAAATATATAGTCAGCTTTGACCTCTTGTTGGGCATAACATAGTACATCTGCAAGGACTAGACGACCCTCTGCATCTGTATTTCGCACCTCTATAGTCTTACCATTTTTAGCTACTAACACATCATCAGGCTTATATGCATCTCCACCTATCATATTTTCCACAGCACCTATAAAGCCATGTACCTCTACAGGTATATTCATCTCTGATATAGCTTTCATGATACCTAGTACCGCAGAGCCCCCACTCTTGTCAGACTTCATAGTGACCATGTAGTCACCTGGCTTTAGGCTGAGTCCACCACTATCGTATGTAAGCCCTTTACCCACTAATGTGACTACACATTTTGGATTTTTAGGCTTGTGTGCTAGGTGTATGACTCTAGGTTTATGGCGACTAGCACGGGCTACTGCTAGTAGTGTCTCCATCTTCTCTGCTCTTAGCTCTTTTGGTTTGAGTATATTGCACTCTAGTGTAGAGTTTTTGCTGAGTTTTCTAGCTATCTTTGCCATAGTCTCTGGATAGCAGTCCTCTGGGATAGTATTTACTATATCTCTAGTGAAGTTCGTAGAGTCAGCTGATATCTCACCGTTATGTACAGCTCTACTGGCACTCTCTATGCTAGCTTCATGTTTGTTATATCCCTCTAGAGAGATAATTACTTTCTTGATAGCTGATTTGCTCTTTTCACTTTTGTATCTAGTATATGTATATGCACCAAGCCCTATACCCTCAACCATAGCTCTGAGAGTTGCAGTACATCTTGGATGGCTTAGATATGTACCTATCTTTACACTCTTGTAAGCTTTGTTGCCTATGAGAGAACGAACGGCAGTGGCTATTGCAGGGCGTATATCACTACCTTTTAGTGAATCAGAACCAACATAGAGTCTATTTGATTCTACCAGTAGGCATACCTCGTCTTGTGCCCCTTCAAATCCTGCCTTTGTGAGTGATTTTTTGTCTACCACAAAAGCATGGTCTAGCTTTTTCTTGATTACTATTATTATCTCTAGGTTAGATTTTATCTCTGATAGTTTACTGTTTGTTACTTGGAAGTTCATTTGTTGCCTTTATTTTTATATATAAATATTTATCGGATTATATCGTTTTGAGGCTTATGGGAATTATAGTAAATTATAAATAAGTGTTGCTATTTAGAAAAGTACTAGTTAGAGAGGGTAACTATCCCTCTCTTTACTCAGTACAACCTTGCCGTTAAGCATATGATTATAAAGAGTATAACTAGTACTCTATCGATGGACACTTGAACCTCCTTTTATTGGACTCCCGCACCACCACCCAAGTAAAAATCAGCCAAAAAAAAAGGCAACCAACCGAAGTTGAATTGCCTTTTTTATCCTATAAAAGCCTGTTAGTTAGGCAGACCTTATAAAGGAGGTTCAAAATGTCCTGAGAGGATTATAGCATAATATTACTTATTTGTGCCTCAATATATAGTATTATGATAGTTTTAGTATATTCATTATTTCGATAAAATAGATATAATTTCTAGAAAAATATTCCAAAGTCCTGGTATCACAATTAATCCTAAAAATATACCAATGCCTAAATGAACTTTTTTAGATACTTTACATTGATTTTCATCTTTATATCTATTAAAAACTCTTCGTGCAGTATGTAAATTATTTTATTTTGAATATTATTTAGTTTATAATAATTCATTTCTTTTTTTAGTTGTTTTAACTCTTTATTTTGATTCATTACCTTGCCTTAACATCATTTCTTAGGCTTTCTTACATATACTATTTATTCAGTGAAATATAGCACAATTAGGTGAAATATTAAAAAAATAACAGATAGAAAAATCTTTTAATATATAAATTATCTCTACTCAAACTGCTCCGCCAAAATCTCTCTAGCCTGCATCATATCCTTATCTCCACGACCTGATAGATTGACGAGTATAGTCTGACCTTTGATATCCTCTGGTTTCATCTTTTTGAGATATGCTATAGCATGAGAGCTTTCAAAT
>DAOUPF010000289.1 GCA_030626265.1 Sulfurovum sp. | reverse complement strand
TGGTAAACAACACCTCAGATCCCTCTAGCTTGTCCTCTATATACAAAATCATAGTGTCCGTTGCGATACTAGGAGGAAAAGCAAATATCACCTCATTTACACCCTCTACTGCATGACGCAGATGCATCTGATCCATATCCTCTAGATGTGAGACTACATAGTATATACCTGTAAACTCTCCACTCTCTTCGATAGTCAATATATCTTTGGCACTCTGTACGATACAGAGCTTGGCATGGTCACGGCTCTCATCTGCACATATGCCACATAGCTCATCTTCACTCATGTTATGACAGTTGAGGCACTTGCCTACTAATTCTACTCCATCTTCTATAGCATGAGCTAGCTTGATACCACAAAAGCCATCTTCTACTGCGATATGATATGCCAATCTCACTGCTGATTTCTTGCCAATTCCAGGCAAGGCATGGAAAGCCTCTACAAGATTTTCAAATGCCTCTATCTTATGTTTCATAATCCACTACTTTTGAGTACTGCGCTATACTTTTGATGAACTCTATGACCTTTAGGTGTGCAGGATGGATAGCATATTCATCAAGAGCCTCTTTGTTAGCAAATTTACTAATCAAAGACATATCCATAGCTCTCTCTTCATCAGCAAAGTTTATACCTACTTCCATACTATTTAGAGATGGCACAGTATCTATGAGAGACTCTATATGCTCTTTTGCTTTATTTATATTTTCTGCTGTAGTGTCTTCTTTAAATTTGAACATTACTATATGAGTAATCATAAGATTTTTACCTTTTTTATTTATTTGGCATTATATCAAAATAATATGGTAAAATTCTGCAATTAAAATACTAAACTAAGATGAGAAAAAGATAATGACAATAGACTACTACGAAATACTACAGATCAGCAAAGATGCTACTGGTGCAGAGATTAAAAAATCTTATAGAAAGCTAGCCGTTCAATACCACCCTGACAAAAATCAAGGTGACAAAAAGGCAGAGGATAAGTTTAAACTCATCAATGAAGCTTATGACATACTAAGCAAAGATGAAAAACGACAAATCTATGATAGATATGGCAAAGAGGGGCTAGATAGACAAGGTGCAGGCTTCCAATCTGGCGGTATGGATGATATCATGGATATATTTAACTCTATGTTCTCTGGCGGAGGTGGTGGATTTGGAGGTGGTGGCTCTCGCCGTAGAGACCCATCAGCCAAGTATGCACTTGATTTTGAGATTTCACTTGACCTCGCTTTCAATGAAGCTGTATTTGGTATCAAAAAAGAGATATCTACAGAGTACAAAATACCTTGCAACACTTGTAATGGTACAGGTGCAAAAGATGGCAAAATGCAAAACTGCCAATACTGTGATGGGCAAGGTCAAGTAGTCATGCGTCAAGGCTTCATGTCATTTGCACAAGAGTGCCCCAAATGCCAAGGTAGTGGACAGAGTGTACAAGAGAAATGTCCGACATGTAATGCCAGAGGATATACAGAAGAGACACAAACTGTTACTATAGATATACCAGCAGGAATTGACACTGGAAATAGACTCAGAGTAGCAGGACATGGCAATGAAAACAGACATGGGCAAAGAGGTGATCTCTATGTATCATTCAATGTAGAAGAGGATGAGCATTTTGTACGAGATGGCAATGACATCTATATAGTAGTACCTACATTCTTTACACAATGCATACTAGGTGAGACTATCACTATCCCATCACTAGGTGGTGAGTTAGATCTTGACCTAAAACCTGGTACTAGAGACAAAGAACACTTTATATTCAAAGATGAGGGAGTAGCTGATGTTCACTCTGGACGTAAAGGTCGCCTCATAGCTCAAATCAAAATGATACTACCTGAGAAAATCAATGATGAACAGAGAGTATTGTTAGAGAAGATTCAAGATAGTTATGGTGTAGAGAGTCGTCCACATAAGAGTAGCTTTGAAAGTGCGTTTGAACGAGTAAAAGGGTGGTTTAATTAATAGTAGAGACGATTGCTACAAAACAGGAGCAATCTAAATAGTGTAGCTTAACCAGCTACTGCGTCTTTTGTAGTTTTACCAAATTTGAATTTTGGTGCTGTGTGTGCTGCTTTTGTATAAGTCTTATCTGTTCCTGGAACTTTTCCGCTCTTCTCTGCAACTTCAGCAGTAGAGAATGTACCAAATCCAACCAATGATACTGACTCTTTTTTGATCAATGCGTCAGTTACTGAATCTGTAAATGCTTTCACTGCTCTTTCAGCTGCTGCTTTACTATCAAATTCACCATTCTTTTGTACTAGTTCAACAAATTCTGCTTTTGTCATTTTTCTTCCTTTTGTTAATTATGGGGGCATTATAGCACAATAGGGTATTAAATATAGATAAAATATGAAGAAAAGATATTAATTTAATAGTTAGTTTATTATTTTAACTTCTCGTTCACAAGTGAATTCACCACTTTTGGGTTAGCTTTGCCTCCTGTGGCTTTTAGGACTTGGCCAACAAAGAATCCTAATAATTTGCTATTACCTGCTTTGAACTTAGCAACATTATCTGGATTTTTTGCAATTATTTCATCAATAATAGGTGAAATCTTAGAAGGATCACTTATCTGCACAAGTCCTTTATCTTCTACTATTTTTGTTGGATTTTCTCCAGATTTAGCCATCTCTTCAAATACTTGCTTAGAGATTTTATTTGAAATTGTTGTATCATCAACCATTTTAATAAGTTCTGCTATTTGCTTTGCACTAAACTTCAACTCACTTACTTGCTTCTCTTTTAGTTCTCTTGCTACTTCACCAACCACAATATTAGCTAGATTTAT
>DAOUPF010000457.1 GCA_030626265.1 Sulfurovum sp. | reverse complement strand
TGTTGTCTATTTGTGTTCCTAGATTTATGATATCTGTTAGTCCTACGCTATGGTCTATCTGGTCGCTTGGTTTGATACGTCCACCACCCAATCCCACGATACTCATACCTATGGATATAGCATCCATAGATTCTATGATACCTTCTTGTTGGGTAAAGATTGGCTCGATGATATTGGCATGAGGGAGATAGTCGTCATATAGTTCGCAGAAATCTGCAGGACCACCTAGCATGTTGACCATTTTGGCAAATATCTCTAGTGCTCTTCCAGAGCTTAGTGAATCTTCTAGCTTTTGGGTAGCTTCTGATTTATCTCTTGCGAGACCTGCATTGATGAGGGCAGGTATACAGAGTGCCATATTGACAGCGTGTAGCCGTGGATTTTTTCTTTTGTTTTGTAGGTATTCTACTGCTTCTCTAACTTCCACGGCATTACCAGCATTATATGCTAGAGACTGGTTCATATCTGTGAGGATGGCTTGAGTTTTGACTCCTGCATTGTTAGCAATCTTTACGATGGACTGGGCTAACTCTTTGGAAAGAGCATAGGTAGGCATAAATGCTCCGCTACCTACTTTGATATCCATGATGAGAGTGTCTAGCCCCTCTGCTAGTTTCTTGGAGAGTATAGAGGCAGAGATCATAGGTACACTCTCTACTGTAGCAGTGACATCACGGATACTATAGATTCTCTTATCAGCAGGGGCTAGTGATGAGGTCTGTCCTATAATGGCTACGCCACACTCCTTGACCACTCTTTTAAATAGAGCATCACTGGGGAGTACATTGTATCCAGGGATAGACTCGAACTTGTCCAGTGTACCTCCTGTATGTCCAAGACCTCGTCCTGATATCATAGGTACATAAGCTCCACAGGCTGCTAGCATGGGACCGAGCATTAAGGAGATTACATCACCAACCCCACCAGTAGAGTGTTTATCTACGATAGGTCCATCAAAGCCCTCCCATGTGAGGGTGTTGCCAGAGTTTTTCATGGCTATAGTTAGGTCAGTTTTTTCATCTAGACTCATGCCATTAAAATAGACTGCCATAGCAAAGGCAGAGATATGCTCATTGGCTACAGAGCCATCTGTGACACCTTGGATAAACTCATCTATCTCACCTTTTGAGAGGGGTTTGTTGTCTCGTTTTTTTCGTATAAATTCTTGAGGTATAAACATATCTTTATCCTTTTAGCTGAGGTTTTTATAGGTTATTAGGTCCAAATGAGTATGCGAGTAGCTCATCAAGTTTGAAACTCTTTTGTAGTCCATTTTCTATATGACATATATGGATTACAGTATCTTCATCTGCAAATTCTCGTAT
>DAOUPF010000462.1 GCA_030626265.1 Sulfurovum sp. | reverse complement strand
TCTATCATGTATAACTGTAACCCTGAGACAGTATCTACTGACTATGATACATCAGATATACTCTATTTTGAGCCAATTGACTTCGAGAGAGTACGAAATGTGATTGAGCTTGAGAAACCAGATGGTGTGATAGTGCACTTTGGAGGACAAACTCCACTCAAACTTGCCAAAAGCCTCACAGCAATTGGAGCAAATATATCTGGTACAACAGCTAAGGTAATTGACTTAGCAGAAGATAGAGAGCAGTTCTCTAACTTTATCAATAAACTGGGACTAAAACAACCAGACAACGGCACAGCTTTTGCCAAAGATGAAGCTATGGCTATTGCAAATCGTATAGGATATCCTGTACTTGTACGTCCTAGCTTTGTTCTAGGTGGTCGAGGTATGCGTACTGTATATAGTGATGCAGAACTTCGTAAATATATGGATGAGGCAGTTAGCGTATCCCATGATGCTCCAGTACTCATAGACAAGTTCTTGGATAATGCTATAGAGCTAGATGTAGATGCTATATGTGATGGAACTGATGTATATATAGGCTCTGTGATGCAACATATAGAAGAGGCTGGTATCCACTCTGGTGACTCTGCTTGTTCTTTGCCTCCTGTATCTATCTCTCAAGAGATGCAAGACTCAGTAAAGTCTCAGACAGCAGATATAGCACTAGGTCTTGGTGTTGTAGGACTGATGAATATACAGTATGCTATACACAAAAATGAGATATATCTCATAGAGGTAAACCCAAGAGCATCTAGAACCGTTCCATTTGTTAGTAAGGCTACAGGTGTTCCACTAGCTAAAGTTGCTACGAGAGTTATGCTTCAAGGTGACCTCAAAGAGGCATTGAAGTTTTATGATGTATTTAATGTAGTAAACTTTGATAAGAAAATCATGGAGCCAAATCTCAAAAACCTAGTAGCTGTTAAAGAGGCAGTATTTCCATTCAACAAACTTCCAGGCTCTGACTTGATACTAGGCCCTGAGATGAAGTCTACTGGTGAAGTGATGGGTATATCTGAGAGCTTTGGAATGAGCTTTGCCAAGAGTCAGTTTGCTAGTAAAAATAACATCCCACTAGAGGGCAAACTATTCCTCTCACTAACTGAACTTGATAAACCACAAGCCGGTGAGATAGGAAAAGCATTTACTGATCTTGGCTTTGAGATAGTTGCAACTGGCGGTACTCATACAGCACTACAATCTGCTGGTATAGAGTCGACTAGAGTACTAAAGATTTCAGAAGGTCGTCCAAATGTAGATGATATGATCAGAAATGAAGAG
>DAOUPF010000234.1 GCA_030626265.1 Sulfurovum sp. | reverse complement strand
CTCATAAAGAAGATACCTACCATACCTGCCATAGATGCAAATACCAAAGACTTTATTGCACGCCCTTTATTGACCAAAATAACAATCAGAGGCAATACAATCCCTAGGAAAATCTCTCCTATTAGAAATGATTTGGACTTCAATACATACCATGCTGTATCTGCTTTTCCTGGCATATTTCCATAAATCGCTGTTAGCATTCTCCAAATTTCAAAGAATAACAATATAAATAGAAGCAGTGCCAATATCTTTTCAAGCTTTTCAAACATAGCTACTACTCTTTTTGGGAATTTCTCTTTGTATCCCTTGAATTTATAGGTATAGATAAGAAATACAAGGTAAGAGCCTGTAATCATCGCTGATAGGATAAAGTATATAGGATAGAAGATACCATTTGACATAGGTCGTGCTATCAAAAATCCAAATACAGCCCCTAGGTTACTGTGAGCTGCTATACCGATAATAAGCCCTCCAAGACCAAATATAAGAGCCATCTTGTGATCATGTCGGATTAGAAATAAAAACTCAAACATAATAAATACCAGATACATACCATATAGAGTACCCATACCCCAAATAGCAGAGGTAAAATTAGGAGTCAACACATTGTATATAGCCATTGTAACAGGATGTCCTATCTCAAAAGCAATAACTGCAAAACCACTCAAAATCGTGATAATAGCCCCTAGAATAGCTCTCTTACCTATAATCTCAAACTCTTTTATCTTGAACACATGCCCCAGTGAAGAGATGATACACAGCCCTGTACTAGATACAACAAAAAATACATAAGTTGCTATCAACAAGCCCCAAGGGTGTTGCCTAGTAACATTATAAGCGTGGTGTCCATGAATTAAATAATCAGTAACACCATAGAAGAATAGTGATACCAAAATAACTGTTATAACGGTCATAATAATATTGAAAGGATCTTTTTCAATCTCAAAAAGTGACTTGAATGTAAAGTCTTTTTTTATAGGAACAAACCATATTTTTCTCATTGCAAACTCCTTATGTTAGATAGTATAGTTTTGGTTTAGTACCTAGATGTGCTTTTAGTGAAAAGTGTTCTCTAGTTCTGAGAAGTTCACTAATCTCACTATCTGGATCATCAAGGTCACCAAAAGTTCTTACTTTAGTTGGACATGTATTTTGACATGCTGTTGTAGTCTCACCACGGGCAAGTCTCGTATCTGCACAGAATGTACACTTATCTACTGTCACAGTCCTATCATCCACATATCGTGCATCATAAGGACAAGCATTCATGCAGTATGTACACAATATACATCTCTCTACATCAACTCTAACTATACCATTCTCATCATAGTGAGTTGCATTTGTAGGACATACCATTTGACATGGTGCTTCTTCACAATGCTGACACTGACTAGGCACAAAAGTACTAGATACGATGCTTAGATTTGGCCACTCACCCTCTATCTCTTTGACTCCTACCCATATCCTATGGTTATCAGCTCCCAGAAGAACGCCATTCTCCTCTTTACAGGCAACCTCACACGCCTTACAGTTGATACAATTTTTGTAATCTAACGCCATTCCGTAATTTGCCATGATTACACCTTCCTTATTTCTACATTGGTCTCATGCATCGCTGCAGCACCATATACTGGTTCCAAGACATCTTCGATGATAGCATTATCATTACCACCATTTTTATATGCCCAAGTCAGAGCAGAACTCTCTTCACCAAAACCATGGATAAAGAATACTTGATTTGGTGCTATCTTCTCTGTAGGGTATGCTTTGATAGTAGTTTTACCTGTTCTACTAGATACCTCTATCGTATCACCAAAAGATATACCTCTCTCTTTAGCTACTCGTCTATTGATCCAGATATAATTTTCTGGCAATAAGTCTCCCAATACTAAGTTATTGGATGTTCCACTCTGAGTAAACTGTGCATGTCGTCCAGTCATCAATCTAAACTTGCCATCTGGAACAGAGAAGTTGTACTCATCTTTCCATGTTGGCATAGGATCCACACCTTTGTTAGCTAATGTGGCTAGATTACACTCTACTTTTCCTGATGCAGTTTTGGCTTTTCCACCACCCACACTATAAGACTTCTTCTTCTCAGGATAGTACTGATGAACATTATCACTAATCACTTTATAGTACTTATCCATTTTTGGATAGTACACTCCATACTTTTTCAGAGCTTCAGATGCTCCATGATGATCATGTACAGCATGATCATTTGTCTCCTCTTGATCATGAGCAAAGAGCTTAGTAAGATCAAACTCTTCATAAACCTCTGCTTCGCTAGAGTCTGCTATCTCCTCTTGTACATCTTCATCATACTTTTTAGTAATCTCAAAGAGTGGCTTGGAGAGTTTGTCCATCAGACCTCTTAGTATCTCATTGACTGGCTTAGACTCAAACATAGGTTCTACTACTTTGTTTCTTTGAGCTATAGATGGCTCTACTCCACCAAATGTCTTGACTGGGTCAGTTCTCTCTAGATAAGTACACTCTGGCAGTACGACATCTGCATACATTACAGTATCACTTGGCATAGTATCTATAGCAACTACTAGCTCCATTTTCTTGAGCATTTGAGCTGTTTTAGCTGTATTTGGCATGTTTTGCATAGGATTGTGCTTGTAACAGAACATTCCTCGGACATTGTATGCCATCTTACCTTCTAAGAATCTATTTCTCCAACCTAGCCAAGAGCCTCCACCAGAAACAACAGCACAGTCATCATAGCCAGCCTCACCTTTGACTACTTTATCTTTCTTCTCTACTGCTCTAGCTTCCGCTCTGGCATATAGAGGTTCAAGTGCATCATGTCCTTTGATCTTGACCTTTGAGCCAAATATCAAACCACCTTTGCAGTCTATACCAGCACCAAGAGCTTGGAATATAGCCATAGCACGACGAAGTTGGAAGTCATTTTTAGCGAATGTACTTCGTCTTCCTGGATAATATATAGCTTTAGGAGCATGAGCCATAAAGTCTCTAGCTATCTTATATATATCTTTTACCTTTATATTAGTGATAGGAGATGCCCACTCTGGAGTATATTTGTTAGAAAGGACATGAGCTTTATACTCTTCAAATCCATTGAAGTGCTTCTCTACATACTCTTTGTTATATAGATCTTCACTCAACACCACATGAGTCAGAGCCAGCACAAACGCCAAGTCAGTTCCTGGGTTTATGGCTAGCCATTTATCTGCTTTTGCCGCTGTATTTGTAAATCTAGGATCTATACAGATAAGCTTCGCACCTTTGCCTTTTGTTCGTTTGAACAAGTCCATAGTATCAGGAGTCACTATAGCTTCAGCTCTGTTGGCTCCAGCCATGAT
>DAOUPF010000073.1 GCA_030626265.1 Sulfurovum sp. | reverse complement strand
TCACTATGCCCATGATAACATCCAGTGAACTTAATGATATTGTCTCTACCAGTAGCCCCTCGTGCTAGTCTGATAGCACTCATCACAGCTTCAGTACCAGAACTAACAAAACGAACTTTATCTATAGAGTCAAATAATGAGACTATCTCTTCAGCTAACTCTGTCTCTATAGTAGTAGGAGCACCAAAGCTCAAGCCTTTCTTGGCAGCTTCTATAACTGCATTTTCTATATCTTTATCAGCATGACCAAATATCAACGGCCCCCAACTCTGAACAAAGTCTATATATCTATTGCCATCGATATCAATGATCTCTCCACCCTCACCTCTATCCATAAACGGAGGCGTACCACCTACACTACTAAATGCACGAACAGGAGAATCAACGCCTCCAGGGATGACCTTATAGGCAGCTTCAAATGCCTCTATACTTTTATCATGAATCATATATTACCTTTTGAAATTATTTATTTGGATTATACTGTTTTGTCTGTTAAGAGACTGTAAAAGAAGCTAGTATTTTTAGAAGTGAATGCTTCAGCTTCACCTAAAAGGTACATTTTTCATATAAATATTATAAAAACATACCTTTTTTTTAGGATTTTTTAAGGTGTCAACTAACCCTTATGATTAGGAATAAGGCTCTCTTTGCCTCCCAAGTACTCTCCCATATAAAAAGTAAATGCATGTACCTTATCATTTAACCCTCCCAAAAGACCTGCTCCACTTCTATAACTAAAATAATCTTCCGTTGAGATCCAATCGCCTTTAGGTGATTTTCCTCCAACTTGACTTTTAAATGTATAGCTATCATCAGGTCTGGGTTCACGTGCAGTAAGTCCTATCTCAGGACGTAATGCATCCCATGCTATATTGCGTACAGGATTATCTATCCATCCACTATTTCCAAAAGCCAGATACGGTACCAAATCATTATCCCAGTTTATTCGTGGTGTTCCTTGTTTGATATCACTATTCATAGGAGTTGCTATACTTATAGCTTCCCAATAATCTTTCATCCACTGTGGAAGCTTATCATATGCTTCATATGCAAAGAAATTACCCTGTGAGTGTGCCACTACAAGTACTTTATGTCCATTTTTTATACTCTCTTCATACGCTGTAATCTGTAAGTCTAAATCTGCATCATGTGCCTTTTGTGTTATAAGCCCTGCCAATGTAGCTGCTAGTTGAACATATTTATGAACTGTCTCTATCCCTGTTCCATCAATTTTTTGTAGTAAGGACTCAAGCAAATCAATAATAACACCATCGGTACGGTTGTAGGCGTAGTCTACTTTGCCGATATTTTTGTTGAAGTAGTCTATACCGAATTCTTCTATGATGGCTGGTTCAAGAACCTTTTCTGCATTATATTGAGCATCATCAATTTCAGTCAAAATTCCATTAGCAAAATAGACATCTGTTTTGCATTCATCTATTGCGGAAAAAGTAAGTGAAGATAGTATGGTAAGTAAAAGTAATGTCTTTTTCATCTTCTACTCCTCATACTTAGTGACATTAAAATCACATAAAGCTTTTTTTTCTTTAAGTTTCGGAAGAGTGTAAGTATCTCCACTAAGCAATTTATCGTATTGCAGATAAGTTCTCTTTCTTTCTGTTGTGTTAAAGTATATTTTTTTTCTAAAGTATTTTGTTACTACATCTTGATTGACAAGTAAAGGTTCATTAAAATATTTTGCATATATTTGATAATATGCTTCACATGACAATGATGAACTAACTGTTTTATGAATCTCCTTAGCCCTCTCAGGAGTCTCCAACACAAGTTTATAAGCCCTACCTGCCTGCATCCCAATATCTATATGTATAGGGTGTTTATCTTTGTATTTATCATATATCCACCTCTCCACATCATCCCTCACATTGTTATTGTTTACATCTATACCTAATAGCGTAGAGTCATTGAGAGCCTTATCAGGCGCAGGTGGCAGTGTATGTCCGTTTACTGTCCATGTGATAGCTAGGTTTATCTCGTTTGATAGGGTGTTGTTTAGTTTTGCTTTTAGTGTAGTGGCTTTGTCTTGGAGTGCTGTTAGGGTGGTGTTGGTTATCTTTGTGCTATCACTTGGGATTGTTATCCATGTGACTTGGTCTGTTATGTCTTTTGTGCTGTTGTCTGAGTAAGTTGCTATGACTTTTAGAGTAGTATTCTCATCTCTGTTTAGTGTTTGTTTATCTACTGTGAGAGTAAGGGATTTTAGGGTGATGGTATTGTCATCATCTCCACCTGCTGTTGAGTTGTCATCATTGTTTCCTCCGCTTGTTGTAGCATTATCTTCTATTGTAGTATTGGTATCCACTTTACTACTACTGCTACAAGCAGTAAAAAGCATAGAAGCCATAGAGAGTAAGATTATTCCTGTGAGTGTAGAGAGTCTGAACATTGAGCATCCTTTTATGAATGGTTGGTTTTTATTATATTGTAGATTTATGAGGTGATGCTGAAATTAACTATAATCACAATATTGCACTAATAAAAAGAAACAAACCAAATCCAACCACACCCACATTCCCTTTTAGGGTCAGGTGACGAAAACAAACTTATACTTTTGTTTTAGTAATTTCAGAGCTGTTATTTTTATATAAAAGTATGTTTACATCACCAGACCCTAAGCTTGATAGTTCCATTAGAACGGTTATAGGCGTAATCTACTTTGCCAATACTTTGATTGTAATAGTCGATACCAAGTCTTTGCTTAATTGCCTTTCTTAAAATACCTGCATTGCGTATTGCTATTTGTTGCTTTGTTAGAATCCCATTTCCAAAATAAACATCTGTTTTGCACTCATCTATAGCAGAAAATGGAAAAGACGATAAAAATATAAAGAGTAAAAATAATTTTTTCATCATTTACTCCTCATATTTTGATGTGTTAAAGTCACATGCTTTTTTCTCTTCTGCAGGTTCGAGCAGTGTATAGCTATTTCCACTCAACAAAGCATCGTATTGGTCATAAGCATCCATTCGTTCTCTTGTATTAAAATAAATTTTACTTCTAAAATCTTCGTTCAATATATTTTCTTTGATTAAAAGAGGTTCATTAAACTCATCTGCATCTAATTCATAATACATTTGACAATACATAGCTCTATCAATTTCACCATGAATCTCCTTAGCCCTCTCAGGAGTCTCCAATACAAGTTTATACGCTCTCCCAGCCTGCATCGCAATATCCACATGTATAGGATGTTTATCCTTATACTCCTCATATATCCACCTCTCCACATCATCCCTAACCCCATTGTCATTTACATCAATCCCCAGTAGCGTAGAGTCATTGAGAGCTTTATCAGGCTCTGGTGGCAGAGTATGCCCATTTACTGTCCATGTGATAGCTAGATTTATCTCATTGGATAGAGTATTGTTTAGTTTTGCTTTTAGTGTGGTGGTTTTGTCTTTTAGGGCTGTTAGAGTGGTGTTGGTTATCTTTGTGCTATCACTTGGGATTGTTATCCACTCTACTGTGTCTGTTATGTCTTTTGTACTGTTGTCTGAGTAAGTGGCTATGACTTTTATTGTAGTGTTCTCATCTTTGTTTAGTATGTGTTTATCTACTGTGAGCGTAAGGGTTTTTAGGGTGATGGTTGGAGTGGTGGTGTTATCATCAGAGTCATCTGTGGTGTTGTCACTACTAGAGCTAACACTTGTATTTTGTTCTACTATTATATCAGACCCACTACCACACGCAGTAAAAAGTACTAAGCTTGCATGCAGAGAGATTATAATAATAGTAGAAAATCTTAACACAAGGAATCCTTTGGCTAATGATTGGTTTTTATCATTGTATCATGAGGGCATAAAGTGGGGCTGAATTAATATATATAGAGTGCTGTTTGCATTGATGTAAGTCTACACTTCCATATATAGTACTATACAAAAAATGAAGAGACAAGCCCAATTAGTCCACCAAAAACACCACCCCAAACTACAAGCCAACCTAGATGTTCATGTATAAGGTCTTGTACCAAATCTTTGACCATTTTTGGGCTTAGTTCATCTAGTCTCTTAGTTACCAGTGACTCTATGCGGTCTATCAAATCACCACTTAGAGATGAGTGTACCAGATGATGATCCAGTTGAGTTCTAAAGGTATCAGAGCTTACTATAGAGCTTACTGCCCCTTTGAGCTTGGCACTAAATGACTCTCTGAGGGGTTCTAGTGCAGATGCTCCACCAAGCATTTGAACCATAGAGCCAAATTTTGACTCCATAATACTCTGAGAGAGTGCATCAAAGGCTGGGGTGAAGTCTGCTGACTCTACCAGAGGAGAGAGGTCCATCTTCTGCTCTTCATTTTGGAAAAAAGCATCTAGCTTATCTTTTGTAAAAAACTGTAGCATTATCATAGAACGGATAGACTCTTTGAATCGTTCAAAATTCTTCTCTATCACGCCAGAACCATAAAGTAGTGGTACTTTTTCAAACAGCATATGGATTGCTAGCTGATTGGTGATAGCTCCAGAGAGTGCAAAAAGCCCTGTAAAGAGCAGTATCTTGTGATATTGATCAGGAGAGAGATAGGCTGCTAATATCAGCAAAATAGCTATAAAGTCTGTCACTTTTGATTTGTTTATCATTGTTATACTCTTTTTTGATGCAATTATACCCAAGCTAAAATTATCTTATTGTACAATTTCATCATAATATATTACAAAAGGTTTATCATGTTATCAGAACGAATCAAATCACTATCCCCTTCTATGACTATCGCAATCACTATGCTAGCAGCTGAGCTCAAAGCTGAGGGCAAAGATATCCTAAGTTTCTCCGCAGGAGAGCCAGACTTTGACACACCACAAGCTATCAAAGATGCTGCAATAAAAGCAATCAATGAGGGATTCACCAAGTACACGCCAGTTGCTGGTATTCCTGAGCTACTTGATGCTATCAGTGCCAAACTAAAGAGAGAAAACGGAATAACATACGACAGAAAGCAGATAGTAGTCAGCAATGGAGCGAAGCAGTCTCTGTTTAACCTCACTCAAGCACTGCTCGATAAGGGTGATGAAGTCATCATCCCAGCACCATACTGGGTCACATATCCAGAGCTAGTCATCTATGCAGGTGCCAAGCCTGTTATCATCAACACAGATGATAGAAATGGATTCAAAATCTCAGCTATGCAACTAAAAGCTGCTATCACACCAAAAACCAAAATGCTAATCCTCACTACTCCATCCAACCCAACAGGGGCGGTATATAGCAAAACTGAACTAGAGGCTATAGCAGAGGTTCTCAAAGGAACCAATGTCATAGTAGCAAGTGATGAGATGTATGAGAAGCTAGTATTTGGTGATGTCAAATTCACATCTGTTGCTAGTGTGAGCGAAGATATGTATCAGCGAACTATCACGATCAATGGTTTGAGCAAGTCTATGGCTATGACAGGCTGGCGTTTTGGCTATCTAGCAAGTGCTAGCAAAGAGCTGATAGCCAAGATGACTTCACTCCAGTCTCAAAGCACATCAAATATCAACTCCATCGCACAAAAAGCAGGAATCTCTGCTCTTAGTGGAGAGGTAGATGAAGTCGTTGAGACTATGCGTCAAGCATTTGAAGCACGAGCTACTGAAGCAGCAGAGCTTATCAATGATATAGAAGGTTTAAGTGTCAGCAAGCCAGATGGTGCTTTCTATCTATTTATAAACATCAAGGATATCAGCAATGACTCTATGCAGTTCTCTAAAGACCTACTAGCAGAGTATGGTGTAGCAGTAGTTCCTGGTATGGCATTTGGAAGTGAGGGTTACTTTAGATTCTCATTTGCTACTGACATAGTCACTATCCGTGAGGGAATCAGACGAATTGCTAAGTTTGTGAAAGGGTTCAAGAAGTAGATACTCTACTTCTCTTTTCTATCTTTGTATACCTCTTGAGGCTATACAAAGAACTATAATAAGTGGAGACTTTAGTCCCACCAAGAAGCCTATACTGACCCAAATGAAGCTAAAGCATTTACTAGCAAAAGTAAGAAATAGACTCTCTACTTTTTCTTCACCCTCTTCTTTGTCATCTGTTCCATAGCAAACCAGATAAGAGCTACAAACCCTAAAAGTACTGCTGGATATACGAACCATGGGTATCCTTCACTTTTGACAAAGATAGCTTGGATACTCTCTCCTGCATAAAAACTTCCGAGCATGATAACAGAGACAAAGAAAATACTTGCGAATATATTATAAAATCCAAACTTTTTAAAGTCATACTTTGCTAGTGCCATGGATATAGGGACTAGTGTTTTGATACCATAGAGGAATTTTTGGATAAATATTGCCCATACTCCGTATTTACGCATGATGAGTATAGAGAGTGCTATTTTACGTTTGTGTTTTTTGAAGTATGGCTCGATATCTTTTTTCTGATATCTTCCTAGATAAAACAGCAACATATCACCAAGGTAGTTAAATACAATTCCAACTCCCAGAGCTACATATATATTCATCACATCCAAGAAAGCAGCCAGACCAGCTGCCACAGTCCAGACAAGTGATCCTCCCATAGAGAAAAATGCTAGTATCAAGTAGCCCACAAACTCCCACTCTTTCATAAATACCAATATGCTGTCTATACCAGTGATATTTTTTAGAAAGCCATATGCGAAATATCCTAATACTAACATTGGGATTAGTAAGATTAAATCTTTTATTGAGAAGTCTGAATTATTCAAATTGATATACCTTTTTATTT
>DAOUPF010000094.1 GCA_030626265.1 Sulfurovum sp. | reverse complement strand
TCCTGCAAATAAAATAATCATTACCCATTTTTCAACAGTAGTTTTATGTTCAAAGTAGCCATCAAGTTCTTCTAACTTATTTGCTATATAATTCATCGTAAGCCTACCTTTAAGACACCTTGGTAAAAGGTACTATTTTTATCTTTTTGGATAATTTCAATATCTATGCTTGATATCTTATCACTATATCTATCTGATACATGTTTTATTAGTTTTGTTATATTCTTATCACTTGGAGAGACTAGGGACAGATAATAGTCATCATCTTTTGTCTCAATATTATAAGTTTTTACACCAAATTTTGCTAAATCTTCCGAAAAGAATTCAAGCTGTTCTGATTTTAACTCATAATGAACCTTTTTATTATAAACAGATACCAGAGTTTTCTCTTTCCCTGAAAAAGTCTCTTTTAGTAGTTTTATTCTATTATCAAGTTCTGTAATCTCTTTTCTTTTTTGTCCCAATATAGCTTTGTATTTTGTTACCTCTTTATTTAATTTACTCTCTTTATCTTGAAGGATGTTGTTATGCGTTTCATTTGCTTTTGCACTAACATAATAATATGTAGGTGGCATTAACGCAAGAGCAGTTACAACTAAGGAGGTTGCAACAAACTGGCCACTAGACCTCTTAAAGAATGCTGGAGGTCTTGGATATAGAGTAAAGTTTGTTATACTCTCTGGTTCACTTGAATATTGTAATGCTCTAACTGCCATCATATATTGAAACTGATCTATATACCATTCATCTGTATTTAAGTCAAAATCAAACTCTAATGAAGAAGAGTATAAACCAAGATAGTTCTGGGCATAATCATCCAGCCCTATTATTGGTCCCATAGTACTACCAATAAACATTTGGTCAATAACTTCTAAGTCATATGCTCTCTTTGTATATATAACTATATCGTTTATGGAGATAAATATTTCACCAAAAAGTTTCATTATATTTTGTTGATAATCAGTTTGAGTAGCTTTCATACCCTCTTTTTGGAGTATTCTAAAAAAAGCCTCTTCATCTACAGTTTCACCTGTCATCTCACAATATCTATTATAAATCTGTTCAAAAGAGTAATTAATAGATTTAGAATAAAGATACTCTCCATTTTTATAGAATGTTGCAAATGTATCATATTTGGTAAAGTATAAATAACAGTGTACACCTTTAGATTCAACTAACTCAAGATCATAAAGTACTTTATACAACAATGGAGCTGGTGTAATAAGATCAATGTACTTAATCTGTTTTTGCAGGGAACTAAAAATCTCGGTATATCTATCTCTTTCAATAATAAATAGTTGAAAAAGTCGACCATCAGCATCATGAGGAATTTCATGATGGTGTATAATATACTCTATTGTTGGGTCTAATCCCAACTCTTCATATGCTCTGTTTTCTAGAGCACCATCTAAATCCTCTTCCTCAATACCTGCTCCAACTTCAATAGGAGCGACAATCATATCTTTGTTAGCAAGATAAGTTACAAAGAAAAAATTACTCTTTAAGCTAAGTTTTCTATGTGGAGATAGAGACTTACCTTTAAGAGCATAATTACTCTGTGCATAATTATCAATATATACTACAGTCTTGGTCTTTCCTTTGGCCTTGTTCTTCAGCATAATATACAATCCTTAACTAAACGTAAGATGATTATATATGTTATAATATTAAAATTGACTTATCTACTATAAATTTATATTAAAAAGGCTAGAATTGGTAGCCAAACTCCTCTAAAGAGCCTTTATTCTTACTCCAACCTTTTCTAACTGATACGTGTAAATCAAGGTAAATTTTCTTTTGACTAAAGTTTTCCATTATTTTTCTAGCACCCATGCCTACTCTCTTTATCCCTTGTCCTTTTGTTCCTACTATCATTCTTTTTTGCATCTCTTTTTCTACTATTATTGTAGCATATACTTTATCTAGTGATTCACTCTCTTCTATTCTACCTATCAGTACATCACTCTCATAAGGTATCTCATCACTTAAGTTTTCAAAAATTGACTCACGAATAAGCTCTCTATATATATCTCGTATATTATCAGTAGTTAATATCTCAGAATCAAAAAGCCAAGGGTGATTAGGTAGATATTTAGAGATTTCATTTAAGAGTTGTTCTTTTCCTACATTCTTATTGACAGAAAATGGAATTATTGCTTCAAACTGCTCTTGATGTTTTTGATACTTTCCTAGCTTTTCCAAAAGTTTTGATTGTGGTATGCGGTCAATTTTTGTCAAAAGTATAATATGAGGAGTTTTCTTGGTCTCAATTAGTGCCAAGAACTTTTCATACTCATCTAGATTGTCATTTGCTGGTGCAAGAAACAAAATCAAATCACTATCTCCTATAGCTTTTAGTGCCTCTTCCATCATAAATTGATTGAGAAGCTTCTCTTTTTCATGTAGCCCAGGAGTATCTACAAATATAATTTGTGTTTTATCATGCATTACTATTATATTCATTCTCTTGCGTGTAGCTTGTGCTTTTTTTGACACCATAGCTAGCTTCTCACCTACTAGGTGATTAAGCAGTGTACTTTTACCTGAGTTAGGTCGTCCTACTACAGCAACAAAACCAGCCTTTGTATCAACATCTTTATAATCAATCATATATATCTCCTAAGTCCTAAATTACAAGATATATCTTGTAGCATCTTCACTCTCAACAATCTTCTCAAGCTTCTCATTTACTAGAGCTTCATCCACTACTATACTAGTTCCACTTTTCTCATCAGCATCAAAGCTAATATCATCAAGTATCTTTTCCATGATTGTATGTAGTCGTCTTGCACCTATATCTTCTGTTTTTTCATTTGCCAGTGATGAATATTTAGCTACGAGCCTCAAAGCAGCATCTTCAAATATAAGTTCAACTCCTTCAACTCCTACCAAAGCTTCATACTGCTTTATCAAAGAGTTTTTTGGCTCTGTTAGTATACGATATAGTGTCTCCTCATCTAGAGAGTCTAGCTCCACTCTCAGAGGAAACCTGCCTTGTAATTCAGGGATCAAATCACTAGGCTTACTCAGGTGAAAAGCGCCTGCTGCAATAAAAAGTATATGGTCAGTTTTCACTATACCTATCTTTGTAGTCACACTAGATCCCTCGACTATAGGCAAAAGATCTCTCTGTACTCCCTCTTTGCTAGGATCCTGTCTAGATGTACTTGTAGAGGGTACTGCTATCTTGTCAATCTCATCAACAAAGACTATAACCCCCTCTTCTATCTTCAAGTTGGCCAAATCTTTGAGTTTCTCTTCATCTAGTAGAGTATCACTAGCTTCTGCTTCTAGTACAATCTTCGCCTCTTTTACTGTGACCTCCTTTTTCTTTCCTTTTTTGTCCATTGCACCAATAACTTTGATGATAGACTCTTGCACATTTGCCATCTCTGGAGGTACATTTGCCCCTACAAAGTCAATCGTAGCTGTTGGCATATCTATTTCAATCTTTAAATGATCTAACTCACCTTTTTCCAATCTCTCCTGCATACGCTGAAATGATTTCTCATAGTCTTGCTTTTTCTGTTCATTTGCTCCTGTAGGTAATGGAGGCAAAAGTTTTTCTATAATTTTATTTTCTATATATGCTTCTATCTTACTTTGATTTTTCTCATTCTGCTCTTCACGCACTAAACGCATAGAAGTGATAGCCAAATCACGAATCATAGACTCAACATCACGACCTACAAAGCCTACTTCTGTAAACTTACTAGCTTCTACCTTGACAAAAGGTAACTTCATCATATTTGAGAGTCGTCTAGCAATCTCAGTTTTTCCTACACCGGTACTTCCTATCATAAGGATATTTTTAGGCATTACTTCTCTCTGCATATCGGTACTTAGCTGCATACGCCTCCATCTATTGCGAAGAGCTACTGCTATAGTCTTTTTTGCTTCATTTTGTCCTATTACATATTTATCTAGATAAGAGACTGTCTCTTTAGGTGTTAGACTCTTTGGATTCTCAATCACAGTTTTAGCTCCAAGGTTTTAATATTTTTATTTGTATATATACATAGTTCACCTGCGATTAGTAGGCTCTCGTTGACTAGTGCATCTGCTGACATATCTGTATGAATATCTAGTGCTCTTGCTGCTGATAGAGCAAAGTTGCCACCACTACCTATAGCAGCTATTTTACCATCTTCTGGTTCTACTACATCACCCGTACCAGAGAGTATAAATATATGCTCAACATTTAGTACTAGCATCATCGCCTCTAGCTGTCTGAGATGTTTATCTTTTCTCCATACTTTAGAGAATTCTACTACTGATTTGAGTAAATCACCTTTTTTCTCATTTAAGATACCCTCAAACATATCAAATAGATTGAAAGCATCTGCTGTACTGCCTGCAAAGCCAGCCAAAACCTTACCCTCATACAGAGTACGAATCTTAGTAGCATTTCCTTTGAGTACAGAGTTACCAAAAGTCACTTGCCCATCACCACCTATGACAGCATGACCATCACCTTTATATGCTAGTATCGTAGTTGCATGAAACATACTCTATACGCCTATGACATGTACTTTTAGTGTGGCATGTATACCATGTCCTAACTTTGCATCTACTTCATGTATGCCTGTAGATTTCAATGCTTTTTTTAGGTTAATACTTTTCTTATCTAGTTCGATATTGAGTTGCTCTGATATAGCTGATGATATATCCCCATTACCTACTGATCCCTGTATCCCTACAGGGGCTACAGGTTTTTCTATCTTTATCTCTGTGGCTTCTAGTATAATCTTCTCTGCATTTATACGAGTCATCTCATCTTTTAGATCTTTTGCAGCATTCTCTTTATCACTCTTCCACTTCTCTACTACTTCCGGAGTAGCCAACTTTGCCAAACCCTTTCCTATGAGAAAGTTTTGTCCATAGCCATCTTTTACCTCTTTTATCTCACCTGCTTTGCCTAATGCTTTAACATCTTTTATCAACAATACTTTCATGACATCTCCTATTAAATAATTGATACTATTCTATCTAAATTTTACTAATAGACGATTTTTATTAATAGTGCTATGATACAATCCATGAAAATAAATAACAATGGATAACACTATGTTTCAAGAATTTAAAGTTAATGATTTAAAAAAATTTCCACAAGAATTAGATAAACTACTAAAGAGACAACAATCAATCATAGACAGCATTACAATCGGCGCGAATACTAGTTATGAAAAAATCTTAAAACCTCTTCAAGACTTAGACGAGGAGTTAGGACTTTTCTTTACTCCTCTGTCTCATCTAAACTCTGTAATGAACTCTAAAGAGACACAAAAAGCATATGAAGAATCCATCCCATTACTATCTAAGTTTTCATCTAAAATGGCACAAAATGAAAAGCTATTTAACAAAATAGAACAAATCAAAGCTACAGATATGGAATCTTCGACTGTTGTAAAGCATGAAGCTAGAGACTTTATTCTATCTGGGGTCAGGTTACAAAAAAACAAAAAGAAAAGAATGGAAGAGATATCTCTAAAGCTATCTGAACTATCAAATAGTTTTTCTCAAAATTTGCTTGACTCTACCAATGAATTTGAACTTGTTATTGAAGACACTAAAGATGTTGAAGGCATGCCACAACCTGATATAGATGCAGCAAAGGTTGAGATAGATGGTAAAACCGTATATAAATTTACACTTCAGATTCCTAGCTATTTAGCCTATATGACATACGGACCAAATCGTAAATATAGAGAACTCATCTCAAAATCCTACAGCACAAGAGCACCTAAAAATGCAAAAGTCATAGATCAGATACTATCACTCAAACAAGAAAAAGCAGACCTATTAGGATTTGACTCATATGCACAATATGCACTAGAAACTAGAGATGCAAATAACCAAAAAGATGTTATATCATTTTTAGAAGATTTAGCTGATGCTGCTTTGCCACAAGCTGTAGATGAACTCCAAGAATTAAAAGAGTTTGCTAATAGGATAGACAAGATAGAAGACTTAGCAGGATATGATGTTGGATATTACTCTGAAAAGCTCAAAAAGGAGAAGTTTGATTTTG
>DAOUPF010000127.1 GCA_030626265.1 Sulfurovum sp. | reverse complement strand
TAGTGCATATAATGTTCCTTGAATAAATAGTTATGTGACTAATGTATAGAAAGGTAAAGCTTGAACGAACAAAGAGACTTTAGCAATAGATTAACATTTGATTTTGACAATATTGATGCAGTCATGTATAAAATAATCACCCAATCAATTGTTAAAGAGTTCAAATTAAAACCTAAAAATAAACTACTTATTGGACTTGATGAGATTTTTCAAGATTTTAAAGTTGAGAAAGCAGTCATTGGTTTGGAATGGGATGTTTGGTCTGGCTATACAGTTGTAGCAAAAAACAAAGAAGCTGAAGATCTTGCTCGAAACATGGCAAACTTTGTTAGCTTAACACACATAACAAAAACTATGAGTCAATAGTTTACCGCAAGATGAAACTATATGGCTCAAGATAAACGTTATGTTCAAAATAGTGCATTAAGGATAAATTATAATACTCGAAACAGATAGATTAAAATTACAAATAATGCAATCAGAAGATATACAAATTTTATATGAAAAAATATTTTCGAATAAAGATGTAATGAATTATGCTTTTTCTCAAAAAATATTTTCTTCTAATGAAACAAAAGAATTTATTAATAATTATTTTGCAAAAGAACATTCAAATATTGGTTTAGCACCAATATTTGAAAAACAAAATAATAATTTAATAGGTTTTGCAGGAATATTAGAATGTAACTATCTTGATAAGAATGATTTTGAATTTGGATTTATTTTAGCAAAAGAATTTTGGAATCAGGGATATGCCACTGAAATAGGCAAAGCTCAAATAAATTTTGCATTTGAAAAATTAAAATTAAATAGTATATTAGCCTTAACAAATAAAGATAATTTTCAATCTAAAAAAGTATTAACAAAACTTAATATGAAATATGAAAAAGACATAATAACAAACGAAAGAGGATGTAGAGAAATTTACATACAAGAGAAAACATAACAAATCGGAGGAGAGAAACGAGTATAAAGTGCGGAAATACCGAGCTTTAAAGTGTCGCATAAAGAAACTTGAAAGCTCATATTATTAAGCCATGATATCCACATCGTTCCTCACCTTAAAAGTTATGTGTGAATATAGAACCTCTTGACAAACCGTACGATATTTAGTACAATATAGAAAATCAACGTAAAGGTACCTCATGACAAAAATTATGTCAGTTAGTCAAGTTAGAGCAGATATTTATAATGTAATGGATGAGACAGCACAAACACATGAACCAATACTCATCACTGGGAAAAGAAATAATGTTGTAATGATTTCACAAGAAGATTGGAATGCAATAGAAGAAACCTTATATTTAAACTATATACCAAATATGGCAGCCTCCATACAAGAATCAATGAATGCCCCAGATAGTGATTTTAGTGAAACTGTTGAATGGTAGACTATAAAATACTGTATAGTAAACTAGCGTTAAAAGATGCTAAAAAGCTATCAAGTGCTAATCTGGCAACAAAAGCTCAAGCATTGATTGAAATTATTAGAAAAAGTCCTTTTCAAAATCCACCACCTTATGAAAAATTAGTTGGGAATTTAAATGGCTCATATTCAAGAAGAATAAACATCAAACACCAAATAGTTTATGAAGTGAGAGAATCAGATAAAATAGTAAGAATCTCAAGGATGTGGTCACACTACGGAGAATAAGATAACAAATCAGAGGAGCAAAAAACTTATAACACCTGATTGCCTCTATGCATCAACTCTCCAATCATTCATATATATATTCATCCTATCACCTCGCACAAAACCTACTAAAGTCACACCAAACTTTTCTGCAATACGAACACCAAGACAAGTAGAAGCAGTACGAGAGACCAAGATAGGTATCTGATGCATCACTGCTTTGGCTACCATCTCAGAGGAGAGCCTGCCACTCACCATCAAAGCTGCTCTAGATGTATCTACTCCTGCCAGCTTTGCTTTGCCCATCACCTTATCTACAGTATTGTGCTGTGCTATATCTTCTGCTATAAAATACTCTCCACTCTCGAAATAGAGCTTGGCAGTATGTACGCAGCCAGTCTGTTTGTAAAGCTTACAATACTGCAAGAACCCATCCATCTCTTGGGATATCAGAGCTGCACTCATATGATAGTCTGTAGTATTTATTTTTGCTTCAATAGCATCTATATCTATATTGGCTGTTTTCCCTCGTCCACACCCACTGATGACTACACCCTCACTATCTAGCTTTTTGGCTGCATCTTCATCTATCTCTGCTATTATCTCTACCTTGTCACCATCATCGTTTATAGATATACTACTGATATCTGTTATATCTGCTAGGATATTTTCACTCATGAGATAACCCACAGCCAGCTCTTTTTGGTCTACTGGAGTTGACATGAGCATAGCTATCTCTTTGCCATTTACATTTATATATAGTTTTATCTCACGGATTAATATATCATCAAAGGAGTATCTCTTCTCACCTTTTATCTTGGTGATTTCAAACTCATATGTAGGTTCCATACTAGCTCCTTTCTCTCATCTAAGGAGTTAATTGTATCCAATTTTTCTAAAGTTTTACTCTTCTATTTCTTGCTACTCCTGTGCTATCCTTATGTGTTACAATGCTCTCATACCATTGAATTAAGTAAGGAGTATAATATGGCGGATAAAATATATCGTGTGAATATGAATGACCTTAGTTTTAAGATTGAGGAAGTACCACAAGAGTGGATGGGACTAGGAGGTAGAGGAATGACCTCTACTATAGTAGCAGCTGAAGTTGACCCTGAGTGTCACCCACTAGGGCCAAACAACAAGATGGTCTTTGCTCCAGGGCTACTATCTGGAACAATTGCTGCAAACTCTGGACGAAACTCACTAGGGGCAAAAAGCCCACTAACTGGTGGTATCAAAGAGAGTAATGTTGGAGGAACATCTGCTGCAATATTTGCAAAGCTTGGTGTTAAAGCACTCATCATAGAGGGAATACCTGAAGATGATTCTACATTCTATCATATGCATGTCACTAGAGAAAATGTCACTATAGAAGCCTGCCCTGAGCTAGTAGGAAAAGACAACTTTGAAGTACTTGATGCGATGGAAGAGAAATACAACAAAAAAGTAGCCGTCATGACTATAGGTCGTCCAGGTGAAATGAAAATGTTGATATCAAATATATCAGTTAGAGACCCAAAAGGCAAGCTTAGAAGTCATGGTCGTGGTGGACTAGGTGCAGTTATGGGATCTAAGAAAATCAAAGTCATTACTGTAGATGCTGAGAAATACAAAGAGACAGAGTTAGCAGATCCTACGAAATTTAAAGCAGCAAATAAGGTATTTACTAAGGCTCTCAAAGAGAACCCTATCAGTGGGGAGGGACTACCAGCATTTGGAACCAATGTTCTAGTAAACATCATCAACGAAGCAGGTGGACTTCCAAGCATGAACTTCCGTTCTGGAAACTCAGAAAATGCTGAAGAGATATGTGGTGAACACATGGCTGAGAATATCGAGGCTAGAGGTGGTAGTACAACTCATGGCTGTCATGCAGGCTGTGTAATCCAGTGTTCTCAAACATACAATGATGACGAGGGTAACTATCTAGCATCAGGCTTCGAGTATGAGATGATATGGGCATTTGGTGCGAACTATGGTATCAATGACCTAGATCTCATAGCCAAGATTGACCACTTGATGGATGATTTGGGTGTAGATGCTATCGAAACAGGCGTTGCATTTGGTGTAGCAGCTGAGGGTGGACTAGTAGAGTTTGGTGATGGCGAAGAGGCATATAGAATCCTTGCTGAAGAGGTAGCAAATGGTACTCCTATAGGAAGAATCATAGGTAGTGGTACAGGAAATATAGGTAAGCTATATGGAGTAGTGAGAGTACCAGTTGTCAAAAACCAAGCTATTCCTGCATATGAGCCTAGAGCTATCAAGGGTCAAGGTATCACATATGCAACTACACCTATGGGTGCAGACCATACAGCAGGATATGCAGTGGCTACCAACATTCTAAACTCTGGTGGATATATAGATCCACTCAAAAAAGAGGGTCAAGTAGAGCTAGCTAGAAATCTACAGATAGCTTCAGCTGCTGTTGATAGTACTGGTATGTGTATATTTGTAGCATTCCCGGCTCTTGATGATCCTGCTTGTCTACCAGCTTTGATTGATATGATAAATGCTAGATTTGGTATCAACCTCACAGGTGATGATGTAACAAATCTAGGTAAAACTATCCTCAAAACTGAGCATGAGTTTAACCTAAAAGCTGGTTTAGGAAGTGCTGATGATAGGATCCCTGAGTTTATGAAGTATGAGCCACTACCTCCTCATAATGTAGTATGGGATTTCACAAATGAAGAGATAGATGCATTCTGGGACTTTTAAATGCCTGAAATGATAGATGTCACTGTGAAGTTGTTCGCTCAATATAGAAAAGACAACTTCAAAGTAGAGGTTAGAAGCTATGTACAAAATACTATTGCTAGAGATATAATAGCCGATACAGGTATCCCTATAGAGAGGTTTCCTATCGGTGTATTGATGGTCAATGGTAGACATGTAGATGAAAATCATGCTTTGAATCATGGTGATACCCTATCAATGTTCCCAAAAGTGGGAGGAGGATAGAGACAATATCATGAATATTACATTCAATGCATTCTCGTTTGCGAGATCTGAGCTCAAAAAAAAAGGCATAGAGTGTGTCAATGTTCCTAGAGAGCTAAAGGATGACATGAGTGCACAAGATTTTATAGATGAGTTGGGATTTGAAGAGGGCAAGATAGAGGCTGTTTTTATAAATGGAACTGTCTTGCCAAAATCAACTATCCTAAAAGATGGAGACAGAGTAGCTCTACTACCACCTGGTACTCCTGGATCATATCGTTTGATTTTGGGGATAAAAGATATGGGGGAGAGAGAGTAATACCATGTCCAATTTAAATGATGTGCTGTTTGCGTATATGAGTTAAATTGGATTTGGTATATTATCTAAAGGTAAAGGTTATATATGAGCAAAGAGGCATTTCTAAAAGAAAACAGTAGTGATGGTTTCTTGGCTTTTAAAGAACATAACATGGCAGTAAAAACCTTTAACTCTACATACAGGCAAATAGAAGAGACTGCCCTCGTTCTTGGCATAACACCGCT
>DAOUPF010000445.1 GCA_030626265.1 Sulfurovum sp. | reverse complement strand
TACTCATGACCAGACTCCTTCTATCTTCTTGTTGCATTTAGGACAGTATCCATTTTTGAGATTATTGCTAACTACATTGTACCCCGTACGCTCTATGAGTAGCGCATCACACTCAGGACAGTAAGTATCACCATATACAGGTACATTTCCTATATATATATACTCAAGCCCCTCTGCATGACATATCTTTTTGGCACGCTGAAGAGTATCTATTTTAGTAGCACTATTTTGGAGCATCTTGTAGTTGGGATAAAAGGCACTTAGATGCCATGGGATGTGTTTACCAAGTTCACAAGCTATATACTCTGCCATACTTCTCAAGTCTTTATCACTATCATTGTCACCTTCTATGAGTAGGGTAGTCACCTCTACCCATATGCCAGCAGCTACCATTAGCTTGAGTGTATTTTTGACCTCTTGGAGTCCGCCTTTTAGTACTTTTTTGTAGTATGCATCATCCCAGCTTTTTAGGTCTATGTTAGCAGCATCAACCCAGCTCGCCATATCTTCTATCATCTCTATGGACTCAAAACCATTGCTGACAAAGATATTTTTCAATCCATGCTCCTTTGCTATGACTCCTATATCCTTGGCATATGGATAAAAAATAGTAGGTTCATTATAGGTATAGGCTATGGATTTGGAGTTTTGCTCTAGTGCTAGATCTACCATCTGCTGAGGAGATACTTGTATATCTTTGTTTATCTTAGTCTCTTGAGAGATATCCCAATTTTGACAGAAAGGGCATTTGAAGTTGCATCCTACAGTTCCAAATGAGAGTACCAAACTACCTGGCAGTAGATGATAGAGAGGCTTTTTTTCTACAGGGTCTACATTTAGTGCGATAGGGTGCCCATAAACGAGTGTCTTGAGCTCTCTATCTACATTTTTATTGACTCCGCAAATCCCTACTTGTCCATCTTTTAGTTTACAGTAGTGCCGACATAGAAGGCAAACTATCCTATCTTTTTCTTCTCTAAAATATTTCATATTTTTATGATAATCCATGCTGGCTCCTTTTTTGAGTAACCTTTCTAGCTATCACTATACTTCATGATATCATATCAGTATAAAAATGTCAAATTTTAATTGTAAAATAATCAAATAAAGAAAGTAACCAAATGTACCTTATCTCTACTATTAATCTTTAGATTTGTAGAATAATTCTATCAAATAATAATGTTTTGATATACTTATGGCATTAATTTATCAGAAACAGGAAAAAATATGAAAAAAATATTAATATTTACTATGATACTTAGTGCCTTATCCTTTGCAGAAAATAATGAAACTAACAATAGTAAAAGTATAGCAGATAAGCAGCTAGAAGAGGTGCTAAAGCAAGAGCAGAAATTTGCCACAGAGCTGAAATTTTATTCAGAAAAAGATTAGGATTTTAAAGGTGCAGAGGTAAACAAAGACACTTTGGACCCTGTA
>DAOUPF010000126.1 GCA_030626265.1 Sulfurovum sp. | reverse complement strand
GACCTCACTCTGTGTTATGTAGATAGTAGATTCTATAAGGGTCGTAGAAAGATGATTGATAAGAGTCGATTCTTAGGAGAAGCGGGACTTATCCAAAACAGTTGTCTCAAGATTACTAAAAGTGCAGCGTACAAAAAAGGTGATCTAGTCAAACACAAAATATTTGGTATAGGTCGCGTACAAGCAGCCAACAAATCAGGCAGAGAATACAAGCTACTCATAAACTTTGGTGGCAACAAAAAAGAGATTCTTAGTTCATTTGTACAGTCAGTTTAACCATAGGTCAGGGTGTCCTCTCCTCGACATTTATACGCATAAATACAATAACAAATATATTAAATATATGTTGGGGAGAGGACACCCCGACCTACAGGAAATTCATTGAACAGACTTTTTGTCGTAAACAAACCAATCTTTCGTACTTCCAATGGATATATGGGCTATGTTAAAAGAAAATACGGCACTAAAAAAGTCGGTTTCTCTGGCACTCTAGATCCATTTGCCACTGGATGTCTCATAGTAGCAACAGGTCAATACACTAAGCTATTTCAATACTTAGCCAAAACACCCAAAAGCTACAAAGCAACCCTATGGCTAGGAGCCAACTCCCCTACTCTAGATATAGAAAAAGTAGATAGTATCAAAGAGACTGTACTATTTGATATAGAGAAGATAGAAGAGGTTTTACACTCACTAAAAGGAGAGCTCACATACTATCCTCCAAAATTTTGTGCCAAAAAAATAAATGGGAAGAGAGCTTATGAGCTAGCTAGAGAGGGCAAAGAGGTGGATCTAAAAACCATCACTTCAACCATCCATGAGATCAAACTATTAGGCTACAACCATCCCTTTGTTCACTTTGAATCTACGGTAAGTGAAGGAACATACATCCGTTCTCTTGGCTCACTCATAGCTGACAAATTAGGAGTAGATGGCACACTATCTAGTCTACAGCGTATCCATGAGGGGAAATTTTATTATGATGATGAGAAAGCACTAGATCCATTTAGCCATTTAGCTCTACCCTCTAATGTCTATATAGGAAAAGATGAAGAGTATCTTGAGCTTGGCAAAAAGCTCTCTGTTGAGTATTTTGAGGTCAAAGAAGATGGAGTTTATCTCATAGAAACCTGTAACTTTTTCTCTATAATTGAGATACTTGATACAGTGGTGAAGTATAGGTTTAATAGGATACCTAAGTTTGAGGAGAATTAATTTTTCTTAGCTCTTCCTCAAATGTAAATTTAAAAATATTAACTACTTCTTCTTAGCCAAAATTTCCTGGATAATCCCCTCTAGCTTTGCTTCACTTGGCATGCCTGGTACCATAGCTGCAGCTTTACCATCACCATCTAGCACTAGAAGAAAAGGGATATACCCTTTCCAGTCAGCTCTTTGAGCTATGTAGTCTATCAAACCTCCAGCATCTGCTGAGGCGACTACATCATAGTTGATCTTTGTTTTAGCAGCTTTGAACTCTTCTAGATGTTTGATAGGACCTTCTAGAGAGTCTTTCTGGGCTTTTGTCTTTGCCTTTTCATTGAGATAGAATGCGACTCTTTTCATATCTATATGAGTAGCTGGATCAGCAACATATTTTAGTAATTCTGCTTTAGTAACATTTGGCGTAGTCTCTATAGCTATGATTTTGAGTTGATCTTTATATTTTTCTTGTAGCTTGACATGATGTGGTATACTCAAAAGACAAGGTCCACACCAAGTCCCCCAAAATTCAACAAATACTATCTTGCCTTGATATGGTGAAGTAACTATACCATCTGGAGTCCCTTTGAATGTAAGCATTTTCCCATCTATTGTAGATACTGGGAATACCCCTTCTTCTGCATATGCACTAACTGTAAATGTAAGTATGGCAGATAGTGCCAAAATGATTTTTCTCATAGTTTCCTCTTATTATTTGATGTTGCTATTCTAGCTGTTTAAGTTTAATAAAAGCCAAAAAACATCCATTTGATTACAGATATGATATAATTACTATCAACTAATGCCAAATGCAATTTAATATGAGTTAAATTGGATTTGGTATAATCATATCCTTAACCACAAGGCAAACCATGCACACTATCAAAGCCCATGCAAAAGTAAATATCTTCCTCAAAATCACAGGTCACAAAGATGGCTACCACACCCTACTATCAAGATTTATTCGAGTAGATGATCTATATGATACTATCACATTAAAGCCCTGTAAGAGTGAGAGTTTTACCATAGACGGCTGCGAGGGCATACCTACAGAATCCAACACTATATACAAGGCTTATAAAGCCCTCTTAGAGCATACTGGCAACTCAGATATCAAAGAGCTCTTTGATACACACAAAGTAGTAGTCACAAAAAATATCCCTAGCCAAGCAGGACTAGGTGGAGGTAGCTCAGATGCCGCAGCTTTCATGAGGCTAGTCAATGAAGTGTGTAATCTACAGATAGGTACAGAGGAGTTAGCTCAAATAGGTAGTACTATTGGAGCTGATTTACCATTTTTTATATATAACTACCCATCTGCCAATGTATCTGGTTTTGGTGAGATAGTAGAACGATTTGATGAAAAGCCACTCTCTGTTGAGCTATATACTCCAAAGATTGGTTGTGACACAACGATAGTCTATAAAGCTTTCAAAAAATACCTACTACAAGACATTTCACCTATGTCATATTTTGGCTGGGATAGACTAGACTCGAGAACCCTACTCAACATAGTAGTAGACCCCATATCACTAAACGACCTCTATCCAGCAGCCCTCATCTCATATCCCAAACTAGAAGAGCTAGATAGAGAAGGTTGGTTCTTCTCTGGTAGTGGTAGTACGTTTTTCAAGGTGATCAACTAAGAGAGCTGCTAAGCAACTTGCTATAAAACTTCTCGACAGTAGTTCTCTCGCCTACAGTTACGAGTATATAAGTCTCTACTGGACTAGGGAGGTATCCTCGTACCCAGATATCCTCTCTTTTTAGCTCATCAGTTATAAAATCTGCTTTCTCTTTGGAGCCTAAGTCTATGAGGATAGTGTTAGATTTGTCTCCGTGAGTTTTGTAGCCTTTTGCATGAAGCTCAGATATAAGCCAATCTCTTGTGCTACACACCTCATCGATATACTCTTCAAATATATCCATATGCTCTATAGCCCATATAGCTATATCTATCGTTAGACTATTTGTCTCATGAGCAAATCTCTTGGTCTCCAAAAACTTGATAAAGTCTGGATTTGATATCAAGTAACCAAGTCTAATAGCTGGTAATCCCATACCTTTGGAGAATGTCCTTGCCACTACTAGATTATCATAAGTACTCACTAAGTCTATAGCTGTGGGTGCTCCAAACATATAGTATGCCTCATCCATAAAGACTAAGGCATCAGACTCTCTGGCTTTTTGAATTATCTTTCCTATATCATCCAAGCTAAATATATGCTCTACAGGCACATGTGGATTTGGGATAAATATGACATCTATAGTATCATCTATAGCCTCTAGTAACTCATCCAAATCTACACTCAAGGAGTGCTCTTTGGATTTCACCTCTATCATATTTGTCTCATAAGCCTGAGAATATACATAATACATACCATAAGTGGGAGTTAGGCATATGATATTGGAGTTTGGCTCAGTACACATCTCAAATACAGTTTTGATACCACCATCAATACCTGATGTTATCAAAAAATTATCATTAGGTATGCTATGAAGCTCTGAAAGTTTATCATATAGCAAATCTACATCAGGATATCTATTTAGCTTCATGAGTGATAGATCATCTTTTAGCTTTTGCTCTATCTCCTTACTATAGTTATCTATCCTAGCATTTCTATGCATCTCTAGTATATCATTGGGTGGCACTGGGATTCTTATCCTATCCATTGCTGTAGCTTTGTAGTACTTTGGTCTCATAGGCTGCTTGTACTCCAAGCATCAAAGTGATTTTTTCCTTGTAGTGTACCATTTGTATTACAGCTACTGCATGGTGGTAGGACTCTCTTTCCTTTTTTGAGGATACTTCTATATTTGTCAAAGTTCTTTGACTGCCAAACATTGAGCATAGAATCTAATGTGATATTCCCCATTCTTATCTTTTTATTCCAGTCATGAACACAGAGCATTACATCACCATTCCAATCAAGCATCATCGAATAAAATGGATAATGACAAGGCTTATACAAGTCAACTTCTGGCTGATACCCACCAGTAGCTACACCACCTCTGTTGGTCAGTCTCACTCCATAATCCTCATCTATAGAGTACCATCTATCTCTGAGTACATACTGCTCTTCTGTCACTCCTGCCTCTGCAAACATACTCTTAAACTGCTCTATCTGATGTGGGCCGTCATACATACTCACCACCATTACATCCAAGCCATTTCCAAATAGCTGCTTGAGTAGAGGTGTTGTGATTTTGTCTCCATTGGTTACTATTTCTAGATGTATATTATTGCCCAGTATCTCCACCATCTCTGCTAATTCTGGATGTAACATAGGCTCTCCATATCCAGACAGTACAGCTGCACCCTTGTAATTCAACTCTTGCAACTCATCATTTATCTTTCTGCAAAGCTCTAGTGATATGTGCAGATTCTGATTTGGATAATTAGCACTATCACCTCTAGGACAGAATTCACACTTTCTATTGCATAGCTCGGTAGGATTGATATCTAACCAACTAAATAGAGGCTTATCATCTATAAACTGTACTCCATTCATAAACTCATTTTTTCTATTGATATTTGCTAGGATTGTCTGTTCAAAGATCTCCTCTTTTTTTATCTCACTATCTATTATTTCAGCCATTACTATCCCTTTTAATTATCTGCTTGATATCATCTATTATCATACTTACATCACCAGCTTGTACTACAGATGATTTTTTTAGTGTACCATTTTTTGCCTTATCTAGATACTCTTTTAGCTCACTTTCTTGTGCCAAATAGTAATCAGTACAATACTCAAAAAGAGCATATTGGTGATATATCAAATCCCCACTGATAAGTATATTACCAAAGTACGCAGGCTCTATTGGATTGTGACCACCCTCTGTGGTACAAAATGCACCTCCAAGTATGACTACATCACTGATAGCATAGATATTGACAAGCTCACCCATCATATCTACTAGTACTATATCACTATCAAAATCATCTCTCG
>DAOUPF010000283.1 GCA_030626265.1 Sulfurovum sp. | reverse complement strand
CCTCACATGCTGCTAGTTTTGTCGCGTTTGAGAGAGGATATTTCAAAGATGCAGGTCTTGATGTAGAGTTCAAGTTCTTCAAAGCAGCTCAACCTATGGCAGTGGCTATCGCCTCAGGTGATGTTGATTTTGGAGTTACAGCAGTATCTGGTGGTCTAGTAAACCTAGCAGGAAAAGGTGCAATCAAGGTTATAGGAGGAGTACTCCATGAAGAACCTGGCATTGATGGGCAGATGATTTTAGCTTCTAAACAAGCGATTGACAAAGGACTCAAAACTCCTGCCGATCTCAAAGGCTATACATTTGGTGTGACTCAAACTGGATCTTCTTTTCAGTATATGGCACATAAAATTGCTCAAAAAAATGGACTTGCAGATTCAGATATAAAGATCAAGCCATTACAAAAAGTAGGTGCAATTATAGGTGCATTAAAATCAGGACAGATAGATGCTTGGTCTATCGTACCACATATTGCAAAAGCACTTGCTAAAAGCCCAAAGATTGAGATCATAGGAAAAATAAGTGACTATATACCTGACTATCAGGTAACAACAGTCTTTACTTCATCTAAAATTGCTAAGAGTAATCCAACTCTTGTAAAATCTTTCCTAAAATCATTTTCAAAAGGTGCAGATGATTTTAATGCAGCACTAGTCGACAAAACTACCAGTAAAGATGTATCAGATGATATGGTCAAGCTAATTCATAAGTATGTATACAGTAGTAAACCTTATGAGAAAGCAGCTCCATCTATCCGAAATGGTGCAATGCGGCTCAATAAAAATGCAAAACTAAATGTAAAAAGTATTGAAGATCAGCTCAATTGGTTTAAAAGTGAGGGCTTAGTAAAGAAAAACATTACAATGGATATACTTGTTGATCCTCAGTATGTTACAACTTACTAAAAACTAGACGTACAAAGTGGATTTACACTTAGAAGATATCTCTCACAGCTACAATAGTGTGAGAGTTCTTAATGATATAAACCTAACAATAGAAGAAAATCAGATAGTCTGCCTCGTAGGGCCTAGTGGATGTGGAAAATCTACACTACTTAGATTTATAGGTGGACTAGAGAGAGCTGATGAGGGTAGAGTGATACAGATAGGAGAAGCTCCCAAAAACTCTCTCAATCCTCTCACTTATATTTTTCAAGACTTTGCACTTCTACCATGGCGAAGTGTCTATGGCAATATTTCTCTAGCTCTTGAGGAGCATAATATCCCCAAATCAAAGATATCAGAGATAGTTGCTGATGTACTGGAAAGAACCAAACTTTCAGACTTTGCAAATGCACTCCCTAAGCAGTTGAGTGGAGGCATGAAGCAGAGAGTTGCTATTGCTAGGGCTCTGAGTGTTCGTCCAGCTGTAATGTTGATGGATGAGCCTCTCTCTGCACTAGATAGTCAAACAAGAGAGCTGTTGATGGATGATCTTATATCTCTTTGGGAGAGAGAGAAGTTCACAGCATGTTATGTGACACACAATCTCGCTGAAGCAGTACGACTAGGACACAAAATAGTAGTCCTCAGTAGAAGACCTGGGACTATACGAGAGATAGTGGAGATAGATATCCCTCTAAGTGAACGCAAAAATCATATGTCAGAACTAGAAGAGAAACAGAAGTATCTCTGGGATCTGATGCGTGATGAAGCGTTGGCAGCTGACAAGGAGTTAATCCTTGAAAAATAATTCCAAAGAGGTGCTTTTCAGAGGTGGTGGATTTGTCTCTAGTCAGATGGTTTATGTAGGACCCATTGTTTTTACTATTATTATATTGCTTTTAGAACTGGGTACTAGTACAGGATGGATATCTGACTTAACTCTCCCTCGTCCTTCTGGAGTATTTCAGGCATTTGTGGATCTTTATGACTCTGGACTTTTATATAAACATATGGTTCCATCTTTGACGCGACTGGTGGTGGGTTCTGCTATGGGGATTACTGTAGGCATTGGTGTAGGATTGATGATAGGATTGTTCAATATGGTTAGAGCAGGTTTATTGCCTATAGTTTCAGCACTATTTCCTATACCAAAGATAGCACTTTTACCACTATTTGTTATTTGGTTTGGTATAGATGAAGGCTCCAAGTATGCACTGATTGCTTTTGGGACATTCACCCCAACAGTGGTAGCTACTTTTGCAGCTGTAGATAATGTAGATAGAAGTTTTATCCGTATGGGTCAAAGCTTTGGATTAGGTTGGCTCTCAATCGTCAGAAAGATAGTGCTCCCAGGGGCACTACCAGGTATACTATCAGGACTGCGTATATCATTGGCTATTGGTATTATATTGCTCGTAGCAGCTG
The DNA here is from genome assembly GCA_030626265.1 of Sulfurovum sp. Classification (GTDB taxonomy): domain Bacteria; phylum Campylobacterota; class Campylobacteria; order Campylobacterales; family Sulfurovaceae; genus JAAXPZ01. Next base: position 528 of record DAOUPF010000283.1, on the reverse strand, counting down.
AGATGTTGGGGGCTAATTATGGTATAGGAGCATATATACTAGAGGCTGGGTCACTATATGATTTGGAGAGGCTTTTTGCAGGAGTTACTATACTCTCAGTGCTAGGAGTTATCATCAACTATTTTATAGGTATTATAGAGAGACGAATGCTCAGATGGAGGACATAATAATCAAAAGTCATCCAAGCAGATAAAGTGCTATCTCATCAGCTAAAAAGTAGTTCTGATTATATAGCTTATTGCTACTCAGAATAAGCTTTTTCTCATCTACAAGAATTTTAGCTCTATTTGCCATATCTGCCGACAAGATAGTCAACTCAACTCCAACACAGCTACGCAACCCCAAAAATATCCTCTCAGTGAGTAGTTCATATGCAGTTAGCTTCTCTTGGGTTATGTGTAGAGGATTTTTGATATATCTTTCTATATCTGTTTGTGGATAATATCTAGTGTCTTTTAGAAACCCTACAGCCCCTGCACCTATACCTATATAGTCATCTAACTCCCAGTAGCCTTTGTTGTGTCTACT
>DAOUPF010000360.1 GCA_030626265.1 Sulfurovum sp. | reverse complement strand
GCCTTTGCCAGTATCATAAGTATATATGAGCTTGGACTGTGGAGATAGTGAAACCTCCATACGGTCAGAGATGAGAGGGTACAATGCTATGATCTCGCGGTGACCATTTCTAATGATTTGAGAGTAGTGATTGCCTCTGGTATTGAGATCTTGGACTATCATCTCTCTCCACATGACTGATGTGATGTTTGGATTTGGGCTATATTTGAGAATGTTATACAGAGAAAAGTCCGTTGCCTTCTCTTTGCCATCTTTAGTTTTCTTATAGATATCCAGAGATATAGAGCTTAGTGTCTCTGCTATGACTCTATTGCAAGCAAACACTGTAGTGAGTCTCATAGCTGTTTGTGGAGATATGACATTGGAAGCTCCAGCCCCAAATACAGAACCAAGAGAGAACCCACTAGATGGCTGTGTCATAGGGGAGCGTGCAGTAAACTGATCTAACCAGCTCATCTGCTACCTCTGAAGCTCATGATAAATATAAATAGCGATACCAATGAAGCAAAAATAAGTAACACTCCAGTAAGCTGTTGTGAATGACTAGGCTGAATGAGTGATGCTCCATATCCTACAACGAAAGAAAGAACTATGAAAAATGCGTAGATGACAAAGAGTGATAAAAGCTTTTGCATAGTCACAATCCTTTCAAATTTTTCAGATTATGACACAGCAAGTGAACACTTTCGTGCTCACTAAGGCAAAAAGTTACAATTTGTTATATTTTTCATACCTTTTTGACATGGCTTGTAGAAAATCTGCCATATGTAGTGGGATTCTTGTAGCTCTGTATGCGGTATGTGGATGTTTGACATACTATCAAACATCCATATTTAGGGTGAAAAATATACAATGTCGCTACAGTCCACACTAAAATAGTATATTCCATAATCATATTTTACTCTTCATAAAAAGGGTATTCTTGATATACTTTTAATATGGGATTAATATAATAATGGAATATTATATTCCCTGAATAAATAGTTATACGAAGGATTAATATGAAATGGGTATTAATATTTATAATGTCAGTATCATTATATGCAAATGATAAATTACATATTTTTGACATAGGTGGTGTTAATATTATAATACCTGAATATAACAATATGAAAGATATTAGACATATTAAACAGTTGGAAAAAGCAGTAGATAGTACTGGAGGAACTTTAAATAAAGTAATAACAGCATTATATGAGATAGGATATGCAAACAAGTTTCCAAATACCAATGGATACCCTAATAGATGGGCAACAATATTGATAGGGAAAAATATAATTAACTATAATGCAAAAGTGGAAGATTATATATCAACAGTTGAATATTTAAAGAAAAATAATCAAAAAATTATGGATGAGCTTAATAGCAGATTACCCAAAGAAACAAAAGCATTTAATGATCTGCTAAAAAATGACTATAATATTAGTAATAATATCACCTTCAATGTTCCAAAACTAATCCCTAATACTTATATTCAAGGTATAAATTATTATGGCTATGTTTATCTATTAAAAATAGATAATAATTTTATATCAGTGGGGGTAACTTCAATAATATATTTAAAAGGAAAATTATTAACAATGAATATATATTACAAATATAACTCTAAATCTGACATTGACAACTTAATGAAAGAGTCAAAGTTATGGTTAAATGAAATATATAGATTAAATAAAAGTTGAATATATACGGAGCACATAACAAAACCTTAAGAAAAGAGGACAAGACTCCTCTCCTAATTCTATTTTTAATTATCTAACCTTTACAAAGACCGCATACCGCGTGCTTCATAAACCGATGTTTCTTCCTTTTCTATCTCATGTATAAGGTAGGCAAAGGTGTTGATAATAGCTGCAAAGCCATCTATCTTGCGGTTGTAGTCTGACTTATCTGGCTTAACATTGCCTGCTGCATCTGTGAGTATGGCTACATTGGATATCATCCAAGTGAGCACTGGACAACCATCGTGAACTATATCCCCATCTTTGACCAGCTTTAGGAAGTATGAGGTAGGCTCTGACAGAGTAATGAACCCCTGACGGATAGGGATACAGGATTCATAAGCATCTGTATCTTCTAGCTCATTAACTATCCTCTTGGC
>DAOUPF010000310.1 GCA_030626265.1 Sulfurovum sp. | reverse complement strand
CCTGCTTTTATCTTCACTGCTTCTAGGTTGACATCGTTTGTAGCTATGGCTGAGAGTTGTCCTCCTGCGTCTATAGTGCTTTGGATATGTTTGACAGAGTTGCCTTTGGCGTATCCATTGCTAAACTTATAGTCGTATGAACGCTTGTCCTTGAGGGTGTCTATGTTTATATTTTCTGCGGAGAGAGTCATAGCTCCTTTTGAGGTGAGAGCGGCTCCTGTGTTTGTGATGTCTTTATTTGCAGGGTGATTGGCGTGAGTGATAGTGAATGAAACGCATATGATTGCTATTAGTTTTAGTAAGCGTTTCACTTTCTTTACCTTTGTATTGTATCGTTCATTATATTATCCGCATACCATGCAATAAAACTATCTAGGTTTTGCCATTTTACAGGCAGTTTACCTTTTTTGAATAAATGAATATCATTTATGTTTTTTATATCATAAACTTTATTATTATCTTTATCGTATATCCAAAAATACTCATATTTATCTGTGTTAATATTTTTTTCTAATATAACTATATTGAAGCTATCTAAATGGTACTTATTCTTCTTCAGATAGGTAAGCCTCAAATTATACATAGCCTTTTGAATTTTGGGCAGGCAAAGGTAAGCTGTGTCTTGCACTCTATCAAATATCCTTACTATATTCTCTTTTTTTATATTTATTGTTTCTCCAAAGATATAGTTTCCATAGAATAAATAATGATCATTATTGTTGCCTTTCATAGGCACAATATTATTTAATGAACCAACTACCATTGGAATCCATGGATATATTTCTTCACGTATTTGATCTAGAGAGTCAGCATAATTTTCACTATTACTTTCTATCTTAGATTTATTAAACTCTAACGATAGGCTAAATTGGTTACTACGTCTGTCTTGATAAATCAGTGTCCCATCTACTAATGCTTTTGTTTTCACATTATATACCTTGATGCTTCTCCAATCTTTTAATAATTCTTTGTATTCATCAATAACCCAGGGATATATGTCTACCATTATCTCATTAAAAATATCAATGTATCCTGTGCCTTTTTTTTCTATAATAATGTTATTAAATCTTAATAACATAGTAGAAAAAATACTTACGGCAGAGCAATACTCTAATGTGCCTTTTTTGCTTTCTTGTGTTTTTATATTTGTTGTATTTACTGCTATCTTAGTCATTTTCTAAGTCTTTTGTATATGAATAATCTGGATGCTCCTTATTTAAATCTGTATATCCTTTATATTCTCCAAAAGAGTCAACAGGTGTTGCTCCTCTAATATTTTCTACAGGTATATGGTTTTTTATAGCTATTTCTTCTTCTATGGAAAAATCATTTACCCTACCTTTGTCTTTATAGTATTGATTTATATCAATACTATCTTCTGGCTTATCTATTGTATAAATACTACCTTCTTTTTTATAGTTATCGGTTGCAAATGATTCTGTTACTTCTACATCTTTAGTTGTAGAAATATACCCACTATCACCATGCCCTCCTTCGGTGTGTCTTTCTACATTCATATTATCACCTTTAGAGTCAAATCCACCATTATTTTGAATGGTTTCCAAATTCCTTGTATCTCCTCTATAAACTAGATTGCCCGATCTATCTCTAACAATGCTAGATTCAGGCACATCAACCGTTTTCCCACTATCAAGCTCTACTCTAACTTTGCCACCATCAAGCTTGGTAATGCCTTTGATGACAATAGTACCTGCAACACCACGCGACAGTATATTGGCAACAGCACCACCATAAGCTTCACCTCTATGCTCGGCTGCTGATTGGTCATCTCCCATCATGGCATCTAGTTGGGCTTGTTCCTCTAGTGTTCTAGCATCTGCCCCAGTTTGGGTGAGTGTATCTATGGGGTTTAGTACACTATCTACTATACCTTCACCCATATCCTTGACTGTATTGCCAAAGTCATCTACCAGTGCGTTACCCAAGTCTTTGAGTGGTTGCAATGCTCCATTGACATAATCACTAGCAGTTCCTGTTTTGCCTGTATTTAGGTTTAGGTTTTCTTTATAGAAGTCTTTATTTTCTGTAAAGCCTTCTATGTTTGCATAGCGGTCTTCATATTCATTTTTATCTGCATCGAATCCTCGTGTGGCATATTGTGTGGCACTATTGGGGTCGTCATACCATAGAGTAGATGTATCGGTATAGTTATTTTTTATAAATTCTTGAGCTTTATCTACTCCTTCATTTCCTCCTACTTTGTCATTCCAATCTTTATCTACTAGTGAAGCACCACCTTGAGCTAAAGTTCTCTCTGCTTGTGCTAGCTGTTGGGCTGTTGGATTTGCTCCATATAGTTCTATTGCAAATGCTTCTATATTTTCTGCATTTTTGAGGAATTTTATCTCTTGTTGATGCAACTGCCGATTAAACTTCTCCCCATCCAGCCCAGTACTAGCTCCAGTACCACCACCTACAACTGCACCTACTAGAGTAGATACCCATTGTTGGGTAGCATCACTCTCTCCATCTGTTGCTGGTCTAGCCATCTCTGCTGCTCCAGCTCCTAGTGCTCCACTGATAGCATCTCCGTTTCCTATGCCAGCTACTACTGCTCCCAT
>DAOUPF010000304.1 GCA_030626265.1 Sulfurovum sp. | reverse complement strand
TTATCATTTTTGGTATTTTTAGGAGGTTATGAGATATTTCGAGGTGTGAGTATATTGGCTGTGGCGTATAGTGATTTGAGTGTAGGATTGATGCTAGCTATATTTGGCTATCTATGGATCATGATGACACCTACTCAGGATATCATCAACTTCCAGTATGCACTAGCAAATGCCAAGGCAGCATGCAAAAGGATAAACACTATATTTGATATGGAACAAGAGCCAAAAGTCTCTAATCCACAGAACCCATTTACAGGACAAGAGGCTATAGGTATAGAGGTGAGGGGAGTAGAGTTTGGATACACAAAAGATAAAAAGATATTAAAAAATATAAATCTTAATATTAAAAAGGGTGTGAAAGTAGCTATCGTCGGTGCCAGCGGTAGTGGCAAGACAACACTGGCAAATATACTGGTAGGTTTTTACCCTATAGAAAAAGGTGAAATACTATATGAAAACATCAGTAGCAAAAGCATAGACTTGTCTACTATCAGAGAGAGTGCACACCTTATACTCCAGCACCCAAAACTCTTTAATGACACTATGTTATTTAACCTTACTTTAGGAGAAAAATTCTCTGATGAATTAGTAGAAAGAGCCGTCAAAATAGCCCAATTGGATGTAGTGATAGCTGACCTAGAAAAGGGGTTAGAGACTATAGTGGGTAAAGATGGCATAAAGCTCAGTGGAGGGCAGAGACAGAGAGTGGCAATCGCTAGAATGATACTCATAGACCCTGAGATTGTGGTCTTTGATGAGTCAACCTCTGCACTAGATGTTCATACCGAAGCTAAGCTATTTGCAGATGTACATCAGTACCTAGAGCCAAAGACAGTCATCACTATAGCTCATAGTCTTAGCACCATACAAAATGCAGAGTTTATCTATGTGTTAGAGGATGGAGTTGTGACAGATAGTGGAACTCCACAAGAGCTAATGGATAGAGATGAGAGTTATTTTAAGTCTATGATTTAAAAATTTAAAGATTAAGGGTATTTGTGGATATTTTACAAGCGATTATTATAGGGATTATTGAAGGTTTTACGGAGTTTTTACCTATCTCATCTACTGGGCATATGATAGTAGCTGGCAAATTTTTGGGTATTCCTCAAAACTCTGTTGTTCATGCGTATGAGATTATCATTCAGTTTTCTGCTATTTTGGCAGTGATGCTGATATATAGAGAGAAGATATCGTTTAAAAAGGTAGATTTATGGTCTAAGCTTATGTTCTCTTTTGTGCCTTTTGCAATAGCTGGTTTTTTGATGAAAGACTATATAGATCTACTTTTCAATGTAAAGACTGTAGCTTATATGTTTATCATAGGAGGAGTAGTCTTTCTCATTGTAGAGTATTTCTACAATGAGAGTTCAACACATGTCAGAGAAGCAGAAGATGTCAGTTATAAGCAGGCTCTTTGGATAGGTATAGCTCAAGTATTTGCTATCATACCAGGGACTAGTAGGTCAGGGGCTACTATCATAGGTGGGCTTTTGAGTGGGTTGGATAGAAAAGCTTCATCAGACTTCTCATTTCTCCTTGCTATTCCTGTGATGGGAGCGGTGAGTGGTTATTCGCTACTAAAGCATTATCATGACTTAGTAGGTGCTGATTTGATGGCATTTACTATAGGCTTTATAGTGTCATTTGTGGTAGCATATATCACAGTGAAGCTCTTTTTAGTATTTATACAGAGGTTTTCATTTGTATCCTTTGGTATATATCGTATAATCTTTGGTATAATTTTACTTGTGATCATGTAAATCTGAAATATACAACAGAGATAACAAAACTGAATTTATAGAATCTCTTGCGAGAGCTTCTGTTAAGTTCAAAATATTTTGGGCTATTTTACAGACAAAAAGTCTGTGTAAAGGTAAGATATGACATTTCAAGATTTCGATTTTCACAAAGATATATTTAAGGGTGTAAAAATAGCAGGCTTCAAAGAGCCAAGTCCTATACAAAAAGAGGCGATACCTATCATCACTTCTGGACATGACTTGGTAGGACAGGCTCATACAGGTACAGGAAAAACAGCGGCATTTGGACTGCCAATGATGGATATGATAGCAAAAGGTCAGATAGAGAGGGCACTGGTCATCACACCTACTCGTGAGTTAGCAACTCAAGTGAGTGATGAGCTGTATCATTTGGGTAGATTTGCAGGTATTCGTACTCTGACTGTATATGGTGGCGTAGGTTATGGACGACAAATAGCACTCATACACAAAGGTGTACAGATAGTAGTAGCAACCCCAGGACGACTCAAAGATCTATACAAAAAAGGCAAGATAGATGTATTTAATCCTGAGATAGTAGTACTAGATGAAGCTGATGAGATGCTTGATATGGGCTTTTTGGATGATATCAAACAGATATTTGAATATATCCCACAAAATCGTCAGACACTACTTTTTTCTGCAACTATGCCAGAGCCTATCAAGCAGTTGGCTGATACTATACTATATCAGCCAGAGTTTATATCTGTAGTAGGAGATGAAGCAACAACCAACAACATCATAGATCAGAGATACTTTGTTATCAACGAGAGCCAGAGAGATGAAGCTATAGTGCATCTACTAGAGGTAGAAGACTACAACAAATGTTTGATTTTTT
>DAOUPF010000092.1 GCA_030626265.1 Sulfurovum sp. | reverse complement strand
CACGACTTCTCAAAGACAGGATCATCATGCTCAGTGGTGAAGTCAATGATGCTGTAGCATCTAGTATAGTAGCACAGTTGCTGTTTTTAGAAGCGCAAGATCCTGAGAAAGATATCTACTTCTATATCAACTCTCCAGGTGGAGTTATCACATCGGGACTATCTATATTTGATACGATGAACTATATACGATCAGACATCGTTACTATCTGTATAGGTCAAGCAGCCTCTATGGGTGCGTTTTTACTAGCTTGTGGAACCAAGGGCAAGAGATATGCACTACCAAATGCACGCATCATGATACATCAACCATCAGGTGGAGCACAAGGACAGTCAACAGATATCCAAATCCAAGCCAAAGAGATACAGAGACTTAAAGATACACTCAATGATATACTAGCAGAAAAGACAGGTAAATCTGCAAAGAAGATAGAGAAAGATACAGAGAGAGACAACTTCATGTCATCAGCTGAAGCAGTAGAGTATGGGCTCATAGATAAAGTCTTGACAAAAAGTCTACCTCAATAACAAGAAGGACAGAAGTGATACAAGATATAGTCATCTATCCAGATAAGCGACTCAAAATAGTCTCCAAAACCGTAGAGCAGTTTGATGACTCACTACACTCTCTATTGGATGATATGTATGATACGATGATTGCCAAAAATGGTGTAGGGTTGGCTGCTATTCAGATAGGGATTTCAGAGAGAGTACTTATAGTCAATGTTCCTATAGAGAGTGATGATGAAGATGAATCTGCCCAGCAACCCAAAGAGAATACCTTAGAAGTAATAAACCCTGTAATTACTAGAAAAGAGGGTATGGTTAAGTTCCAAGAGGGTTGTTTGTCCTTACCGGGTGTTTATGAAGAGGTAGAGAGATATGCAGAGGTGACTATCGAGTATCAAGATAGATACGGAGAGAAGTTTTTGATAGAGAATGACGAGTTCTTGTCTATCGCTCTTCAGCATGAGATAGATCATTTGGATGGTAAAGTTTTCATAGAGAAGCTATCATACATCAAAAGAAAAAAATTCGAAAAAGAGTGGAAAAAAACTCAGAAGTAGCGATCTTGCATGAGATGTTTTGTCGTAGTACTTGGTGTACGCCTCGAAAGTCTTTCACACAACCTCACTGTTTCTGAGTCTTTTTCGAGTTTTGATATCTAAATGGAAGTGGAGGCTTCAGCCCCACCAAAAAGTATATACTTCAGTAAAATATACTATGCTAAATATAAATAAGAACTAAAGCTTCCTTCTCCAACTACTAACCAACAAAAACACCCCCAAAGATACAGCAGATACGATAATAATAGAAGCCCCTGAAGTTAAGTCATAGCTATAAGAGAACAGTAGTCCTGATAGGGTAAATATAGTAGCTATGACTCCTGATAGTGCCATCATAGCATATAGGCTGTTGGAGAGCTTTTCTGCTATGTATACGGGTATGGTTAGCATGGCAATGACTAGGATTAGTCCTACTACTTTGATAGCGATAACAACGGTCAGAGCAGAGAGGACTAGTATGAGAGAGTAAAAGAACTTGACATTTACGCCTCGTAGTTTAGCATACTGACTGTCATATGATACAGCTAGTATATCTCTATACCAAAATGTAACTACTATGACTATAATAGTCAAGAGTATCCCCATGTAGTACAAGTCACCAATACTAACTGCGAGTATAGATCCAAAGAGATAGCTCATGAGGTCTACATTGTATCCAGGGGTGAGATCTATGAGTATCACACCTATCGCCATACCAACAGCCCAGATGAGACCTATGAAGGTATCTATACGATTACGATTGTCTATAGTCAGATATGCTATGAGTAGGGCAGCGGTCACGGCAAACATAGATGCTCCCAAAAATATAGGAAGCCCGAAAAATACAGCAAGACCTATACCACCATAGGATGCATGAGCCATACCACCAGCTAAAAATACCATACGGTTGACTACTACCAAAGATCCAATGATACCTGTAGCAAAACTCACCAAAATACCAGCGATGATAGCATGTTGAATAAAACCAAAAGAGAGTGCTTCAGTCATGATAACTCCTCCTCTTTAGGGTGGCAATCAGTACAAGAGTTTGAGCCAAGCATCTGTAGTAGCTCTACTTCACAAAAGTGCCCATCTTGGTGGTGTGTATGGAATGTTTTGTCTTTGTCGGAGATATTATGAAAGGATAACCGTTTGTTGATATGTGCGGCTTTATCTGCAAATTCAAGTATCACAGATATATCATGACTGACTACTATGATAGTGATACTTTGATTTAGTACATTTAGTAGGTTGTATATCTCTCTTTGACCTTTGATGTCTATACTAGATGTTGGCTCATCTAATAGCAGTATCTTTGGGTGTGCACATAGGGCTCTAGCTATCATGACTCTCTGGCGTTGTCCTCCTGAAAGGTCACCTATCTTTCTATCGGAAAAATCATCCATACCTACCTTGGTCAAAGCGCCCATAGCACAAGCGATCTCATCTTTGCCATATCCAAAGAGGGGCTTTTTTGAGCCTACATGTCCCATCAAAACAACCTCTATGACCTTTATAGGAAAGTCAGTATTTACATTTGTATTTTGTGGAACATAGCCTATGAGAGATAAGCTTTTGGATGGTGGTTTGCCAAATACTGTGATCGAGCCTTGTTTAGGAGATAGAAGTCCTAGTAGCATCTTTAGGAGTGTAGATTTTCCTCCACCATTGGGACCAATGATAGCTAGAAAATCCCTATCCTCTATATCTAGGGTTATCTCCTCTAGGACTATATCTTTCTCGTATGCAAACGAGAGGTTTTTGATTTGGACTATGGACACTAGATTATCTCCTTTGCTTTATAACCGCAATCATAGCAAAATATCTATCAAAGTATCTATTAAAGTGTTTAAGGAAGTATCTTATCAATCAACTCTTTGTACTTTTTCTCTATAAAGTGTCTCTTCTTCTTGAATGTATTTGTCAGCTCTTCACCGGGCTTGAACTCTTCTGAGAGGAAGTGTATGGAAGATAGTTTTTCAAAAGGTTTGAATCCTTTTTTAGGATGCAGTAGAGTATTTATATCAGATTTTATCTTGTTTACTATCTGTTTATCCTCTAGCACATGGTCTATACTATCTACGGCTTTACCAAAGTTTTCAGAGATATGCTCTTTGAGCTTTTCAAAGTCTGGTACTATGAGCATAGCTAGACTTTTCTTGTCATGACCTACTAGTATCATATCTTCTACAAAAGGCAACATCGCTACAGTAGACTCTATTCTGCTTGGGTCTACATTTTCTCCATTTGCTAGTACAATGATCTCTTTGGATCTACCTGTGATGATAAGCTCATCTCTGATAGTCAACTTACCCAAATCCCCAGTGACAAAGAAGCCATCTTCGATAAATACCTTTTGATTCTCTTCTTCATTTTTGTAGTATCCAGGAGTAACTTGTGGACCTTTTATCACTATTTCGCCTACCTCACCACAAGGCACCTCTTCACCTTTGTCATTTAGTATTTTTAGTTCTGTCTCCTCTACTGCTGTGCCTAATGTAGCAAATGTATTACAGTTGAGTGCTCTACCTGCAATGGCTGGAGCACATTCGGTCATACCGTATGCATTGACTATGCGGATACCTATCGCGTCTATCCACTCATCTAGAAACTCAGGTAGAGTTCCACCACCACTGATTGCTAGTCTAAGTCTTCCCCCAAATTTCTCTTGAACTGCTTGAAGCTTCTTTTTGGCAAATAGGTTTAGTGGATATATAAACAGAAGCTTTGTGTATGCTACTAGCTTTCTAATAGCTTCTTCTATAAAGTTCTCCTTTTTAAATCTAGGTAGCTCATCCTTGGCTTCTCTTAGTATACGATTGTAGGTAGCAGATATAGCTACGAGTTTTTTAAATATCTTTGCTTTTTTAGGGTCTTGTTTTTCTAGCGTGTTGTTTATCTTGCTATGCATAGACTCCCAGAGACGAGGCACTGTAGCTACAAGAGTAGGCTTATACTCCACCAAATCAGCACCAAAGGTTTTGATAGATGAGTAGACTATAGAGGAACCTTGGGACATGATAGCGTACTCAATAGCCCTCTCAAATATATGCCATGGTGGAAGTATAGACACCCATACATCATCACTAGTGAGGGCTATCAAGTCTGGAATGACCTTTACATTATGCATGATGTTTGTGTGCGTTAGTATCACTCCTTTTGGCTTGCCAGTTGTACCTGATGTATATATGAGGGTAAATATATCATCCTCGTACAGATTATCTCCAAGAGCGATGAAGTCCTCTATCTCATTGTCATATATCTTTCTATTTTTTAGAAGGTCCTTGTATGAGAAGGTATGGTCAAATATCTTATGCATATTGTCAGCTTCTATAACAAATACAGCTTTTAGCTTCAAGCTCTTGATAGTATCTATATGCATCTCATATAGTGCAGTAGATTCAAGTATCAGGAAGTCACTCTCTGAATGCTCTATGATATATCCTAGCTCAGTAGAGGGTGTATCACTACCCCTAGGAACAGAAATAGCTCCTAGAGATACAAGAGCCATATCTGTGACTATCCAGGCATATCTGTTGTCACAGACGAACATCACCTTAGAGCCTTTATTTATACCCTTTGCCTTAAAAGCACGAGATAATACCAATGCATCATCAAATAGCTTCTCATAGCTTACCTCGAACTCTTCATCTTGTACTTTATATATATATGCTGTTTTTTCTCTGTTTTTCTCATATGTATCCACAAACATAGAAAAAAGTGTATTGCTTCCTGCCATCATAAAACTCCTCCAAATTATAATTAAACTTATTTTATCGTCTTGGGCTGAAAATATCGGGTATAACTTATAAAATGAGGTATAATTGATACATAATTTAAATATTTAGGAAATTAACAATGCTGAAATTACTATTATTGTTTATAGCTATACTCTTATTCCCCTTATATATTTTGGCAGGGATAGACTACAGCAAAACTACACAAGCTCATGCCTTTGTCAACAAAATGCACAAAAAATATAAATTTGACAAGAGATATGTTTACAAGCTACTCAAAAAAGCAAAACACCAACAAAAAACCTTAGATAGATATCAAGGGCGCTACAAAGTAGGAACTACAGATTTTAGTTGGCATAGATACAAATCTAAGATACTGATCCCAGAGAGCATCACTCTAGGCAGAGAGTTCATGCAAAAAAATAAAAAATGGCTCAAAAAGGCTTCACGCAAATATGGTGTATCTCCGGCTATCATCACAGCTTTTATCCGTGTAGAGAGTAAGTTTGGGATGTATGGTAGTGAGTATAGTGTCTGGGACTCACTGGTCACTTTGGCATTTAACAAAAATAGAAAGAGAAAGTTCTTTCGTGGTGAGCTAGAAAAATCTCTAGTTCTAGCTCGTAGAGAAAAGCTAAACCCACTGAATCTGCGTGGCTCTTTTGCGGGAGCTATGGGATGTGTACAGCAAGTGCCATCTATGTATCTACGACATGGTGTAGACCTAGATGGAGATGGACGCAAAAACCCAAACTCTATAGCAGACTGTATAGGCTCCATAGGCTCATTTCTCCATAGAAACAAGTGGAATGACAAACGTGTCACCATAGTCAGAGCCAAATACAAAGGCATGAGGTTCAGAGGGTTAAAAACTGGCTACCGCAGTAGATATAGTATGGCTACCATAGCCAAACACGGTATCCAGCCCAGAGAAAAGTTCCCATATGACCAAGCCTACCTCATCAAACTAAGAGATACTAAATATGATGAAGTATACCTAGGAAGCAAAAACTACCGTATCATCACTAGATACAATGCAAGTGCTAGATACGCTGTGACTATAGCCTTGTATGCCAAGGCTATGGAGAAAGAGTGGAGGAAGGTGAAGTAATCAGTTTTACTATTTAGCCCCGCACTTTCTATTTCCTTTTGATGCACATTTGCCAGATGAACAGTTGCCATTTCCTTTTGATGCACATTTGCCAGATGAACAATTGCCATTTCCTTTTGATGCACATTTGCCAGATGAACAATTGCCATTTCCTTTTGATGCACATTTGCCAGATGAACAATT
>DAOUPF010000085.1 GCA_030626265.1 Sulfurovum sp. | reverse complement strand
GCATAGAGGCAGATGGTGAGATGTCTTGTATCTCTACAGATTTGACCGTCACGCCCCAGTCTGCCACATCATCTATGATAGCATCTTTGAGTCTAGTTTTTATCTGCTCACGGTTTGATAGTGCTTCATCTAGAGTCATTTCACCTAGTATAGAACGCAAGGTTGTCATAACTAGCTGCTGAATAGCCAATCTGAAGTTTTCTATACCATATAGGGCATCTCTAGGATTAGTTACTCGTATAAATGCCACTGCATTTGTCAATATAACAGCATTATCTCTCGTAATTACCTCTGGTTGTGGGATATCTAGTATGATATCTCTAGTTGATATTCTCTGACGAACTGCTTCTATATATGGTACTATGATATTGAGCCCTGGAGTGAGAGTACGAGAGAATTTCCCTAATCTCTCTACTACCCACTCTTCACCTTGAGGTACTATATTGATACCTTTATAGAGAGTTACTAAAACTGCGACTGCTAATATAACCAATATGTTTAATGCTTCTATATTAAGTGCTTCCATGATGTTATCCCTTATTTATGCCGGTTCAACTTCTATGAGTTGACCTGTTATTTTTACTATCTTTATGCGTGTGTCTTTGTCTATATCTTCATTTGCAGTAGCATGCCAAGCGGTATTGCCCAAAACTGGAGTATCAAATGTCACCTTGCCTCTACTGTGTATCTGTATACTCTCTACTACTATGCCCAGAGTATCTAGCTTGTAGTTTGATTGTCCACTATCACTCAAAGGCTTCTCTCTGAACCACCTATACCAAATAGCAACAAACAACACAGAGAGTACCATCCAAACAAAAAGCTCAGTAGTAAAAGCAGTACCTATATAGAAATCCATAATACCTACTAATACACCAGCTACAGCAAGTCCTAGCATAAAAAAAGTACCTATATTCATCTCTAGAATCAAAAGAACAATCCCAAAGACAATCCAATGCCACCATAATGTTGTTTCACTTAGGAATTCTAGCATCAATACCTCCTGTTATCTAAAAAAATTATAGCATAAAGTAAGCCCATTTTTGCTATACTCGCGAAAATTACTTATAATTAAGGACATACCATGACAGAGAATTTAAATGTATATTATGACAAAGATTGTGATATCAGTATCATCAAATCAAAAACAGTAGCTATGATCGGCTTTGGTAGCCAAGGGCATGCACATGCAGAGAACCTTAGAGACTCAGGAGTTAGCGTAGTAGTAGGTCTTAGAAAAAATGGTTCATCTTGGGACAAAGCAGTTGCAAAAGATTTTGAAGTACTTACAGTAGCAGATGCTACAGCTAAAGCTGATGTAGTTATGATACTTCTTCCCGATGAGAACCAAGCTGAAATATATGCAAATGAGATAGCTCCAAACCTAAAAGATGGTGCTACTATCGCATTTGGTCATGGATTTAACATTCATTATGGTCGTGTCCATCCTGCTGCTAATATCAATGTAACAATGATAGCTCCAAAAGCACCAGGACATACTGTACGAAGTGAGTTTGTAAAAGGTGGCGGTATACCAGATCTAATCGCTATCGGTCAAGACCCAAGTGGCACTACAAAAGAGCTTGCACTCTCTTATGCATCAGCTATCGGTGGTGGTAGAACAGCTATCATAGAGACTACTTTCAAAGATGAGACAGAGACTGACCTATTTGGTGAGCAAGCTGTTCTTTGTGGTGGAGCTACTGCACTAGTACAAGCTGGTTTTGAGACATTAACAGAAGCTGGTTATGCTCCTGAACTTGCATACTTCGAGTGTCTTCATGAGCTAAAGCTTATCGTTGACTTGATGTTCGAGGGAGGGATTGCTGATATGAGATACTCTATCTCCAATACAGCAGAGTACGGTGACTATGTATCTGGCAAGAGAGTTATCAATGCTGAGTCAAAAGCAGCTATGAAAGAGATCCTCACAGAGATCCAAGATGGTAGATTTGCAAAAGACTTCATCGCAGAGGGTCAAACAGGATACCCAAGAATGAATGCTGAGCGTGCAAATGCTAGAGCATCTGAGATAGAGCAAACAGGCGTAAAACTCAGAGAGATGATGCCTTGGATATCTGCTAACAAAATAGTAAATACAGATACGAACTAAGACCTTATCATTTGTACCTATCTTCCTTTATGGAATCTTAGATAGGTGCATGAGATATTATGAAAAAACAAAATAACAATATAACTTTCTCAAAAGCCTTACAGAATTCATTTTTAAACTTCTTCTCTCTATTTCCAACTATATTTGCAATCATTGGTATAGTGGCTATATTTCAGACATATGTTACTCCAGATATGTTAGCCAAGTTTTGGTCATGGCACTATCTGGGATGTTTTCAATGGCACTTTTCTAGGGGCTATATCATCAGGTAATGGTGCTATCAGCTATGTCGTAGCAGATGGACTCCAAGCTCATGGAGTATCAGATTTTGCATTGATTGCATTTATCATGGCATGGGTAACATTGAGTTTTACTCATCTACCTGCAGAAGCCACAGTTTTTGGTATTAAGTTTACGATATATCGTAATATATTGACATTTGTCAGCACTTTATCAATCGCATATTTAGCCACCATTACAACTGGTTTTTTCATATGAAAAAACTAAAGTTCAAAGGTATAAAGTTACTCATACTCGTTGGCATTATATTTATACTATTGGCTATATTCGATTCTACTCATATAGGCATGATAGCAAATAAGTTTTCTCATATGTTATACAAAGTGGCTCCTATCTTTACACTTGTTATACTCCTTACTGCTATCATAAATTATTTTCTAAAACCAAAACAGATAATGAAGCATTTTGGAAAAGATGCCGGTAAGATGAGTACAGTATATGCCCTCATAGGAGGAGTGCTGAGTCACGGTCCTATGTATGCCTGGTATCCTATGCTAGATGATATGAGAAGGCATGGGCTACGAGATGGACTCATAGCTACTTTTATGTATGGTAGAGCTATCAAGCTTCCGTTACTTCCTTTTATGATAGCTATGTTTGGGCTAGGATTTACTATCATTCTAAACCTATACATAATACTATTTGCCATACTTCAAGGAATGGCTATAGATAGGCTTATGAAAAAATGAATATTTTGATATAATTTTGTCGAAGGAATTTTATGCCAAAAAAACCAGCTCCAAAAACTCAACGCAAATCTACCAAACGCAGAAAAAAAGTAGCCCAAAGAAAAAACTGGATTGCTAGTATCTCTGCTGTTGTATTAGCGATAGGGTTTTTTATATCCTTTGGTTACTATCTGGGAGTACAAGATAAACAAACAGATATAGTAACCCAAAAAGAGACATCTCCCTCCAAAATATTCAAAGATATACAAATCGACACTCCAATAATCAAATCTGATGAAGCCGGCTTTGGTATAGAGGGCATGATAGAGAAGTTGAGAGAGAGAAAAAAAGAGGAGAAAAAGCTTGAAGAAGAAAAACCTACTAGCAAAAAAGTCACTCTAAATGTACCAAAAGGAAAACGCCCAAAACTAGTCATAATCATAGACGATGTGGCACAACCTAGCCAGCTAAAAGCTATCAAAGCACTACCATTTAAAGTCACTCCATCTATATTTCCCCCATCTAAGTCAGCCCCAAATAGCCACAAACTAGCTCATGGACTCAAGCACTTCATGGTACATTTACCTATGCAATCAGGTAAAGCAAAGATGAACAAGATGACAAAGACACTGATGATCACAGACTCCCCAGAAAAGATAAAAAAGAGAGTCAAAGAGATACGTAGACTATTTCCAAATGCTAGATTTATCAACAACCATACAGGTAGCGTATTTACCTCCAACTACAAATCTATGAAACACCTTTACGGCGCTTTACGCAATGAGGGTTTTGTATTTATGGATAGTCGCACAAGTAGCAAGTCAAAAGTCAAAAAAGTAATCAGATCATTTGGAGACCAATACATAGTAAGAGATGTTTTTCTAGACAATCTCACCAGCCAATCATACATCCACAAACAACTAGCTCAAGCCATCCGCATAGCAAAAAAACGAGGTCACGCCATAGCCATAGGGCACCCACGCAAATCTACCATAAAAGCCCTACGCAGTGCCAAAAGCATGCTCAAAGATATTGATGTGGTTTATATGGATCAGTTGTATAGGTAATTAAATATGAGTTAAAATACAGGAAAGAGGAAGGAACTACTACTCGTCATTATCAACAAATAGTCCAGTGTAGTATCACTCTGCTTCTCTAAGAGTTTTATACTCAATAAGAGCTTGTTCCATAGGCTCTTTTTCTGGAATTTTTCTTCCAGCTATATATCCTACTATATTACCATTATTATCAAATTTTGGCTTGATCCAGACAAGGACAAGATAAAAACTACCATTAGCTGCCATATTTTTGACATACCCATTCCAGTAATTCCCCTCTTTTATGGTGTCCCACATGGCTTTGAAAGCTGCCTTTGGCATGTCAGGATGTCTATTGATGGAGTGCGGAGAGCCTATGAGTTGCTCTTTGCTATAACCAGTCATTCTTCTAAATTTAGAGTTTGCATATGTAATGATACCAGCCGTATCTGTTTCAGTAATCATAACACCACCATCAAAGATTATCTCTTTACCTGTTGTTATGGGTTTGACTATCTTTTCACCTGTAATTGTATTTGTAATCATAGTACTACTCATATATCTTTCCACCTATCCCAATAAAAATACACTTCATAATACTACCGACAATTGGCTTAATATAGAGTATATTACAAACTATGTATATTAATAGTACACCATTTAATACTCCAAACTTTGGCATCAGACTCCTTGACCAAAGCTACCTATAACCTACCTTGTGCTATCATCGCGGTTCCAAAATTCCTGCTCATTTTTGGACGGATACTTTAATCCGCATTTATATGGGCTACTAAACCAAAAGGAAACAGATGAATCACTACGAATTACTGTTCGTTCTCAAGCCAACTTTGACGGACGAAGAGAACAAAGCACAGATAGAAAAAATCATAGGCTCAATCATAGCACAAGATGCAACGATAGTTGCTACTGATGATATGGGTATGAGAAAACTAGCTTATCCAGTCGAGAAAAATGAGAGAGGTTACTATACAGTAGCTTATTTTCAAGCACCAGGTGTTGCTATCGCAGAGATAGAGAGACAGCTAAGAATCAACGAAGATATTCTTAAATTTATGACAGTAAAATATACTAACAGAAAAGAGATAGCTCAGTTCACAAAACTAGCTGATGCAGCTGCTAAAAAAAGTGCCGCTAAAGAGGAAGCTAAAGAAGCTCCTGTTACAGAGGAAGCTCCAGCAGTTGAAGCACCAGCAGTTGAAGCACCAGCAAAAGAAGAGACAGAAGCTAAAAGCGAAGAGGCGTAAGCCTAAGAACAAATAGGAGCAACCCATGTATAATAAAGTAGTATTGGTAGGAAACCTCACTAGAGATGTAGAGGTAAGATATTCTGGAAGTGGTTCAGCCATAGGCAAAGTAGGCATAGCCACAAGCCACAAATGGAAATCACAAACAGGCGAACAGAAAGAAGAAGTGATGTTTGTAGAGCTTACTTTTTTTGGTCGTACAGCAGAGATAGCCAACCAATACCTACGCAAGGGTAGCAAAGTTTTAGTAGATGGACGCCTAGTGCTAGAGCAATGGACAGCACAAGATGGAAGCAAGAGAAGCAGACACTCAATCACAGTAGAAAGCATGAAAATGCTTGATAACAAAGGTGATAATCAAGGTGGTGGATACGGTGGTGGAGGACAAAGCGGTGGCTACAATAGCCAAGCTCAAGCTCCCACACAACAAGCCCAAGCACCACAACAACAGAGTCAACCCGCACCTGCACATCAAGTCCCAGAGATAGACATCGATGAAGATGAAATACCATTTTAGGAGAATGAATAATGGCTGAAAGAAGAAAGTTTAAAAAAAGATTTTGTAAGTACTGTGAGCAAAAAGTTGATTTTATCGACTATAAAGATTTGAATTCACTCAAGTTTAGTTTGAGTGAGAGATTTAAAATCATGCCTAGAAGATTGACAGGAAACTGTAAGCGTCACCAAGAGCTAGTAACTGTAGCGATCAAAAGAGCTAGACAAACTGCTCTTATCCCATATGTAATCGATAGAAAAAAGGTTATTGAAAACCCTTTTGAAATTATCAGATAACAGACCATTTAGTCTAGTACTACGGTACTAGACTACCCTCCTCACCCTTCACACTCTCTTCACTTTTTTATATTACAATTTCTCTTGTATTACTAATACTTATTGGTTATAATATAGTACTTTATAACGATTGGAAATTTATATGAGATTTGTAAGTTTAACAACTATATTTACGGTATTTCTTTTTACCCTTAGTGGGTGTGGTAGCGGTGGGGTAAATACACTAGATAAAGATATTATTATTACTAATAATTATCATGTAGAAAGCTTAGGAAAAGGAG
>DAOUPF010000477.1 GCA_030626265.1 Sulfurovum sp. | reverse complement strand
GAGATGAACAAGGGTAAAGTTGCTAGCCCTTTGGTTATGTAATCTAATTAGACCTTATTTAGTATTATTCTTGCCTAAAAGGTATCATTTCATATATATTATGATAAAAATTGTACTTTTTGATGGGACTGAAATCTCCACTTCCGATAGTCTACCGATACCCAATCCTATCCACAGTCGCCGTATAACAACGACTTCTGACAGATTTACCACTAGAGATGAGTTCAGTGAGTTTATCTCCTTCTCCTCCTATGTTGATCCATAGCTCTGTGAGTAGTCCGCCTTTGCATTTGAGTTCTACTTTTTTGCCTGCACCATTGCCGAAGCTACTGTCAAAAGCTTTTCTGATTTGGGATAGAGTTATTTTTTTGCCTATATTTTGGCGTAGTAGTTTGCCTACAGAGGAGCTGTCTACCTCTCTAGTGAGGCTCAAAGCGTCAGAGAAATAACTCTCTTCATCTTTACTGTAACAAGTGCCGTGCTTTATCCACTCGTGTTTGTGTAGTCCTGATATGTATCCTGGCATGTATGTTTGCAGTAGAGATATAGTCTTTGGTTCTAGCTCTAGATTGGGCAATTCTCTCCACTGGTGGTGCTTGTCTTTTGCGGCTATTTTTTTGGGTACATTACAGTAGACATTATTGCGTGGTTGTGGCCAGAGACCATGTAGTACAAGATGGCTCTTTCCCTCTCTCATGCTCTGGATACACTCTCTTTTGTTTTGATGTGTCTCACAAAAAGCATTATGCCAACTGAGTACTAGTATAGACTGAGTGTTAGACTTTTTATTTAGCAATATAGGTTTTTCATATTTTTTAGTATGTTTCGACATAACTGGCTTTTTTGCCTTGGTGAGACATTCACTACTTACCCATCTCTGTGCTGGACTTTCACCTTTGATTAGCGTTAGGTACTGACCTTTGTACTTCTTGATGATGGTATATTGTTGATTCATCTTTAGAGTAATATTGTGAGTGTTCTTTGTATGTTTCATGTTGTTAAATGCTTCACACTCTTGGAGAGGAGTAGCTATAAACCTAGCAGATAAAAGTGTACTTAAGAGAGTCAATAGCATGATGATTTTCTTCATTTATATTCCTAACTTTGTGATATCGGTATGATGGGATGTGGGAGGTGAAACCTCCCTGTTTACATGAGT
>DAOUPF010000027.1 GCA_030626265.1 Sulfurovum sp. | reverse complement strand
ATCTGCTGATGCCGATACTGTGATATTACCATCTATAGAAATATTGAATGCTCCATCATCATTGTTTAGCAGTGTGATATTCTCTATAGGTGTAGGGGAGCTTATATCTAGCTGTCCTACTAGAGTACCACCTATTGAGTTTTCTGTTACATGTAACTCTTTACGCTGTATAGATGGTGTGTCCAGTACATCAGATATATTTATAGTCAGTTTAGCCACTGAGCTATTACCAAATACATTATGTGCTGTTACTGATATTAGCTTACCATAGTTTGTCTCGTAGTCTAGGTTAGCGTTAGCACTCACTCTGATAGTACCGTTACTATCTATTGTAAACTCATCCATATCTAGTCCTGACAGTAAGTAGCTATCTATAGGTGAACCGTTATCATTAAATACAACTTGTCCTACATAGTCACTCTCATTAGCATCCTCTGCTACTGTTCCACCTTTTAGCTCTAAAAAGGTAGGTGAGTCTGCTATATCGTTAATCGGTACTCTTAGGATAACTGCTCTACTATCTCCATTGGAGTTTGTAGCTTTTACGAACATATCATAGTATCTATCTATCTCATAATCTAAGCTCTCTGTATCTTTTAGGTATATATTACCTGTATTATCTACATAGAACTTAGAGCTATTTGCATCATTCATTGTGTATGACACTATAGAGCTATTACCTTCACTTTTAACTTTCATACTACCTAGTAGGTATGGAGCTGTCTCATTCTCATCTACATAGAACCAAGTAGCACTAAGTATTGGAGCGGGGTTACTCTGCACATCTATACTCCCGTATATAAAGTCATATGCATCATCACCTAGGTACTCACCTCTATGGGCTTTCATTACTATTGGATGTAAATCATTTGGATAACTTTTTACCAACCAGTTTTTATTTGCATTTGGCAACCAATATACTATATCTGCTCTACCCAGAGGTGCTGCTGAAAGTGGGTATAGTTTATCTATAAGTACTTTTTTTGCTATATCATTCAAGCGGTTATCTAGTTGGTTTTTATCGTATGTATCACCTAGCAGGTCTTTAGAGACTTGGAAAGCAAGCTCTGTTAAGATATTTATCTTATACATATTCATCGTTAGCTCTTCTCTACTGATGATTGAGTGTATTGTCCCATTTAGTGGTGTGTATGTATCATCTACTATCCAGTTATCATCTACATCTATATCTAGCCCACCAGACACCTCTATGATGAAGTCACCATCATAGTTTTGTATCTTCTGCATGAACTCTAGTTGTTCAGTAGTCTCTGCTGTTCTACCTGCTAGTACTACTGGTATCTCCATGATACCTGCTTTATCTATATCATCACCTATACTTGTCTCTCCTTCATATAGATACTCGATATCACTGCGTCCAAACTCTGTAGCTTTATATATACGGAATTGTCCTCCACTTATAGGTCCTAGGTTTGCTTGGTTTAGCATTGGTATGATGTCGTACTGGCATGGTTTACAGCCACAGCTCAATGCTGGGATACATAGCTCTTTCTCTATCTCTACATGCTCGTATGGGGTGTTCTCAGATATTGATGGTGGTACACCATCACCTGGTATATAAGTCCAACCACTACTCCAACCACCAGTGAGACCATAAGTACTACCACCTCCACCACTATACGGTATAGGTACAACCTCCACAGGATCTTCTGGTTTGGACCTCCATATATATATATCAGCTACCTGTCCTAAACTATAATCATTTTTATGTGATATATAAGCTGACATGGATGTAGCTCCGCCTGGTACAGAGATAGAGATACCTACGCTATCAGGCATCTCTTCATCTGATACATATTTAGTATCTCCAGCAGATACGCTTACAGCATAGTGTCCAGGGTAAACACTATATAGAGTCAAGTCTCCAGAACCTATAGAGTGGGAAGTACATGTTTTACCCTGCTCACTCATCAAGCCATTTGATATAGTAAGCTCAGCTGCTGGATTGCCCCAAGATACAGAAGCGGTAAAGAGGCCTGATGATGGACCTCCTGTATTTGAGCCTTCTTCTTCACAAAAAGTAAGAGGTTTATTTAGAAATTGGTAATTTAAATCAAATAGATTTAACTTTATTGTGTCACCTATACTAATTTTCGTCAATAAGAGATTAACCTCAGCACCTACTTTACCATACCCGTATCCTTTTATTCCAACATTACCAATCTTCTTTCCAAAACACTTATCACACTTTGCTTCTACTTTTATATAAGGGTCAAGACCAACTCCAATCTCTCCATTTAATTTTAAGGCACCTAATAATGGCATAAAATAACCATCAAATCCAATTCCTGCAGTTACAGAAACTGTAGCAGACATATCACCAACAGTATTTATATCTCCAGCTTTATATGTACTAGAGTCTGATGTGGAGTAGTTTTTGCCACCTGTCTCTTTACTATAATGGTATCCCGAGCTAAACCCTCCAGATGCTCCCATGGAAGTATTTGCACTACCCTCATGGCTCTTAAGATTAGCAGCTACTAATAATTTTCCTTTAGTTTTAATATAAGGGAAAATTCTAAATGGCCCCACTATATATTGTATATACTTACTTGGTGGCTTAAAAGACTTCTCAAATAAATCTATACTCCTTTTAAAACTTGTACTTGCAGAAGCAGTTGCAGCAAATGTACTATTACTACTTAGTCCTGTTGTAGCACTTGTAACTTCAAATCCTGCAATAGTTATACCTATACTAATATTTGCACTGACATTTGCACTACCTCCTGTACTCCAACCTGTACCATTTTCACTTCCTGAGCCTCCTATACTATCTCCCAATGAAACATCAGCTAATGTCTTCTTTAATGACGATGTACTTTTGCTACTCTCACCCATAGATGTTTTATTTATAGCTTCTTGCATAAAGATAGTACCCTGCTCTATAACTTCATTAAGTGGAACATCTACGGAGACAAATTTATACTTATTATCTGCAATTTTCTCAATACTAATAACTTTTCTAAGGAAGCTTCTTATAGGATTTGAATAATTTATATAGTCACCTGCTACTATTTTATCTATAGACTCAATTAAAGTTGCATTATTCTCTACAGTCATTATAGCTGTTCCATTACCATCTAACTGAGTTGTCTCATTCCAATCATAAGTCATCTCAGACACACCACTCATATCGAATAGGTTATCAACAACTATAAATTCTTTGTATTCAAATATAGGGGTTATTTCATGAGAGGAGTTTAGTGATACTGTACACATGGTATTGTCTTTAGAGATACTATCGCATCCTATCCATGTTTTTATTCTGGTACTATCTTTTGGGGTAGCTGTTATGATTATATTCTCATCAGATTTTGGAAAATACTCGTAAATGATATTATCTGTCATATTTCTATCTGAATCAAAGTCTATACTACCTATGTCAGAGCTATAAGAACCTTCTCCAAATGGATTGACACTTATATAAATCATATCATTTGGAATAACAGGGTATGTCTCTCTTTTCATTACACTATTTACAGAGAGCTTCACTGTAACTGTTCTATACTTCTCAGCTTTATTACCTGCTTTATCTGTAGCTATATATCTTACTGTATATACTCCCTCTTTGGTTATATCTACGCTACTTGATATTACTACACTGATATTTCCATCTCTTGTATCAGTAGCTGTAGCTCCTAGCTCCTCATATCTAAAGTATGGAAGCAGAGTTATATTATCATCACCATTTAGTGTGATAACAGGTGCTAGCGTATCATCTGAGAGTACAGTAATGTTTATTGTATTAGACTCTGTATTATCTATTTTAGCTTTTATGGTGGTTACACCTATTTTTAGTGCAGAGAGTTTACCATTACTATCTACAATGAGGATACTACTATCACCTACTATCCACTCTATGTTAGAGGATACATCTGATGAGCTATTATTAGAGTAGTATGCAGTTGCATTTAAGATCTGTGTAGTATTTATTTTCATAGAAGATGTGCCTGATTTTATATCTATTGAGACTAAGGTTATATTATCATCTATACTGTCATTCAAATCAATATTAATACTATTATTGGTCTCATGACCTCTCATGCCCCCCCAATCACACCCCGTCAACACAAACATCATTAAAAATACCAATAATACTCTCAACATTCTCTCCCCCTCTTCATAAATAAGTATGAGTAGTATAGTCTAATATATTTTTAGTTTGTTGAAATTATTATATTTTTATTAAAGTAACATTATTTGTTTGTGTAATATTAAAGGTTATTATACTAACTAACTTTCTCACTTAAACAACCTATGAAAAAGACATCTTGGTATTCAACAATACAGTTAGTCTTAAGATAGTAACCATATATGTAACCAAAGAAACTCTGTGAAATATACATATATAAAAGAGTGTCGATATTTTAGACTTATTCTATATGCCTCTCTAATATCTCAACCACTCTCTTATGCCTAGCTTTTCTCTGCTCTATAAAAGCATCTCTCTCTTCGTTGATCATTTTAAATTCACTCATGAGCCTATCGTAGTTTTTACTTAGGAATGTATTTTTGGTACTCATCATGTTTTGTAGTTCGTAGAGGTGGAAGCTTATGCCTAGTCTGTCTCGTATCTCATCTAGTTTGGGGACAAATAGTGTGAACTGCGTAGGGTCTTGTTCGTATAGTGATATGGACTGCTCTATCTTTTGCTCTAGGAAGGCTATGCTGACCTGTGTGGCATTTTGGTAGTTGAAGCTCACAGCTGAACTTAGGTGGTTGAATTCTGAGCTTATTTTGGCATATGAAGCGTGTATCTCATCGCTAAATGGTCTGAGGATATTCTCATATGCTTTTGAGGCAAATTTACGTATATTGGCGAACTCCATAGATGAGTGTACAGAATCTTGTTTTTGTATGAGCTCATATGGGCTTTGCCACCCTCTTATCCTCTTTTTGAGCATATCATATACTAGAGCATTGTTGTCATTGACCTCATGCTGAATCTCTTTTAGATTTTTGACATACTTTTTGAACATCTTACCCACTACATCATCATCAAAAAACAATCTCTTGTATATGACATCCGAAGCTATCTTTGACACCTTGTACTCTACTGGTAGGTATGAGATACTGCTCTTTAGTAGTCTGCTCTTTTTCTCTGTATACCTTATCCTCTCACTTGTGATGATATGGTCATATATATCTTCAGCTATGACCTCTATGATCTCCTCTATCTTGCTGTAAGCATTTTGTAACTGCTTAGAAAATTTACCTTTGAGCTGAGCAAATATCTCATCTGCTTCAGCCTCAAACTCTCTCAGCTCTAAAGCCAGCTCATCATAAATCTTTAAAAATATCCTCTGTTGATCTATCAGTTTATTACATATCTGGTTTATATCTCTTCTAATAGCAAACTCTTTTGAGCTAGTAGCCACTGGTCTGATATGCTCATCTATGAAGTCAAGCACGCTTTGTATATTGGACTCTTCTAATAGATTTAGATTTTTGGACAGATCAGTGGATAGTATCTCATCTACATTTTTTTGATACTTCTCATACATGAGTGATATATTTTCAAGAGTATCTGCTTTGATATCTGTAGATAGTGTTCTCATGAACCTATCTAGCTCTTCATCAGCTAGCAGGCTCTTGTCATGACTACGAGACTTCAAAGCTTGCATAGCAGAGATAGGCACAACCTCTGAGAAAAACTCAGAAAAGCTCTGCTTGACATAAGATACACTCTGCTCTACTTGTGTATATGAGAATTTATCTTTTTGATTCAATACACATAGAGATTTACCCTGATACTGGTCTAAATATTTGGCTAGTGTTTCTGCTTCACTTAGCTTGCCAGCATTATCCATGAGAGATAACCAGAGGATACCATCTACCTCTTTGAGTACTTTCTCTGTAGTAGTAGTGTCGCTATTGTCCTGAGAGTTTAGCCCTGGAGTATCAACAAAGGTTATCTCACGCAACAGCTCCAGTGGTGCATAGAGCGTGAGATACTCTATCTCCTCCACCGTACTTCTCTGGTCTGTAAATCTAGCTATATGCTCCACACTCTGATACTCATCTCTACCATCTATGTAGTGTACTCTGATTTTGAGCTCATCTCCATATCTGATATAGTTGACTTTTGAGGTGACTGGGGTGATGCCAGTGGGAAGTATATTTTTTGATAACAGAGCATTGAGAAATGTTGATTTACCACTAGAAAACTGCCCAGTGATAGCCACCTTCATAGGCTCTCTCGCTCTCACATGAAGCCCTGATAGTCTCTCTCTAAGCTCAACTGATGGAGACATCTTCTCATCTAGTAGCAGATACTTAGTTTTCTCTATGAAGCCCAAAAGATCCTCATCAAACTCTGGTACTTTCCTATCAAACTTTTCATTGTATGAGAGGATAAAAGAGTCCAAGATACTCATTTGACACCTCCTATACTATTTGTCATCAGCTCTTCTATAGTCTCTTTAGTCACTTTTATGACTTTTACTTTGTTATCTATATCTTTGGCTCTTCGAGAGTGGTCAAAGGACTTGTCTTTGGCTCTATCACTAGCCTCTGTTAGTATACCTTCTCTACTAGATATCTCAAACTCTATTCTCTCCAGAGGTGCTTTACATCGTCTCTCAAAATCTCCCACTAGCTCATGATGAACTATATCTGCTTTGTCTTTGAATTTGGAGTGTAGTTCATCTATAGCTAGCTGAAAATGGTTTTCTAAACTCATATCTAGAGCTTGCATCTCTTTTTTGTTATGAGATTTGATGTCACTGTTTATATTTTCTATCAAGAGTAGATTTGAGTTTACTAGATTTAGGATAGAGAAGTGTTTTTCAAAAAACTCTTTAGAGTTATGTATACTATTGTCATTCTCTATAGAAAACCCTTCAAAATCACTATCTATCTTCTCCAATGCACCATCTACTTTTCTTTGGAACTGATATCTATAATCACGCAACAGATCTATAAACCCATCCTTCATACCAGTCTCTATGATAGCTGCTATCCTCTCGGCAGTTGGCTTTCTCTTGTTCTTTCTAAGCTCATATGAGACATCATCAAATACCCGTCTCTTCAGTAGTGATTGTAGGCTTTTGAGCTTGTTAGATGCAAAGTTTGACAAGACTGAGAAGTAGTCTACCAATTCATCTCTACTATCAGCTATCCTCTCATCCAATCTAAGCATATTGGATTTGATGCCAGATATCTGCTCTTGGTATCTCTCATACTCTTGGGCTATCTCATCTGAATCTTTCCCCAGCATCCCCTGCTCTATCTCATAAGCATCTATCTGTGCTTTGATTAGCATACCTAGCTCTTTTATACTAGCTTCTATGATGAGCCTTGCTTTTTGTGAGTCATCACCAAACAGAACAACTCTTAGATACTCCTCTATATCTCCTATACCACTTTTCTCTAGGCTATATCCTAGTGCTAGTGCCTCATCTCCTTTACCTGTACGATGTAGTAGTGCCATCTTGCCAGCTATTGGGATGAAATCTATCCTCTCGATGATACTATCAAACTGTGCTGTTTTATCCAGAGACTCTAGCTTGCTCTTGATGCTTCTTTTTGTATACGCTATCACCTCTTCTAGATCTTGGGTTGAGACAGTATCTATCCTAGTGATTACTACTAGTAGCTGAGCCACACTACTATAGAGCAGAGAATCCACTATAAAGTCTATATCTTTTTGTGTGGCTGATTGCCCTACATTCATCAGATGACATAGCAAATCACAATCCATCAGATATGTCTTGGTGATCTCTTCTCTCTGTATGACTGGGTCATCTAACCCTGGAGTATCTACTATCTCTACACCATTTTTGACAAACTCTAGATCACTGTATAGCTCTACACTCTTAACCAAGTTACACTTTTTATCAGAGTGCTTAGCAGAAGTATATGATGGAAGAGCCTCTATAGATATATCTATACTCCTACCCTCACCTGTCACATAGCTAGCAAAGTCATCATCGAAATGTTCCCTAGTCTCTGATACAAAATTCTTCATACTTTCCAGAGATTCTGCACTTCTCTCTATACTACTCCACTCTCTCTCACTCCAGAAGTTTACAGAGGCCTTAGGCTCTGATGCGTACTTGATGATAGTTAGATTTGCCGTCTCTGGTACTACAGAAGTACCCAGTACCTCAGAACCCAACAGTGCATTTAACATAGTAGACTTACCTGCATTCATCACACCTGTTATCCCTATGGAAAACTTTTGATTGTCTAGCTTTACAGGTACAGCATTTACTCTAAGTAGAAGTTCTTTATCTTCTATACTCTCAGCTAGAGTCTTTACCTGCTCTCTGAGTATCAAAACACCACTCTCATAAAAAGAGTCACCCTCTATACTCTCTTTTGCAACTACTATCTCCTTGGCTTTTCTCTTCTCTTTGATGAGTGAGAGTATGGATATAAGACGCCTTGATGTCTCATATCCAATGACACTTGATTTTCTAAGCATATCTAGTCTCTTGCTTATATCTTTGTTTAGTACCATATCTCCATGAAAACTTAAGAAAGACAAAAGTCGACACTGCACACCCTGCACAGTTGCCTTATCCCAATCATCACTAGCTATAAAAAATGTTATAGCATCTTTGGGCTCTTGTATCTGTGATAGTTCAGAAAAGTTAGATGAAGAGGTGATTAGAATAACAGATGCGAAGTCACAAAAATCTGCATAGTTTTTCAAAAGTAGTGTTAGAAAAAAGTCATTACTATCTACGGAGATAGAGATAGGCTCTTTTTGCCAAGCTAGAAAGAAAAAGTCATTTAATATATTCAACTTAACTAACCTTCCTATCACTATTTTCTATATCTAAGAATAGTTTATCAAAATCACTTATATATTTCATATCTTGTATTACCCTATACTCTTCATGCTCTGCATAAGCTTTTAATTTTACTTCAAGTGCAGATATTTTTCTTTTATTAAGTAAGATAGTATAGTCAGCTAATGCTAAAAACTTATCTAAAAACTCTACCCAATCTTTCATGTTGATAACTATACCTCTTAAGGCTCTATCTTCTGCCAAATCTAGGTAAGCTGACACCATCCGTTTCAACTGTTCTATATGTTCCTCATTTAAATAGTTTTTTGCTACTGCTATGATAGCTTTTAGATTATAATATTTCACACTTTTTTCTTGAGTTTTGTCTTTTATAGCTCCATGAGCAGTGGTATGTCGGAAACCCCGACATACCACTCTTTCATCAAGTTCTTTTTCTTCAAATATATTTTTTAAATGCCCACTTATGGTACTTCTTCCTTTTTCAAAAAGCTCAATAGCGAAGAGTTCTATTTCATTTTCGGTTATTTTGCTCATATAAATATTCTACCAATCAAACAACGGTGAAACAAATCTTTCACATACAATGCCCTAAAACTGGACTTTTTATCTTTAGTTTTAGGTATTATTAAGACTTCAATCAAACAACGGTCAAACAAATTATTCATCATTTGGCCCACCATGGAATGTATTTTCTTGCTTTTGTTCCTACACTTTCATCATAAATGT
>DAOUPF010000362.1 GCA_030626265.1 Sulfurovum sp. | reverse complement strand
CTCCTCTATCGCATGAGAGACTCAATTCAACTCCATCTTCATCATAAAGCATAGTACATGTTCCTTCAGCTCCCCAAAATATACTGATATTACCGCTTTCAGATGTCTTTTTATATATAGTTTTACATGATGCATCACTACCTCCACCACCACATCCACTGACTGACAACAGTGTCACTACTCCTACTGTTAGACCTATAAGTTTTCTTCTGTTCATGCTTTCTCCTTATTTTTAATATCTGTATTATATTAGACTATTGTTTGCTGAATGTTCATTTTACTATTGTCTAATAAGTTTCCCATTCTCATAATAGTATTTTCTAGTAAGTGAGCGTATGATATTATCACTATATCGCCGTAACTCTCCATGTTTTTTACCATTTTTATAGTATGTTTTTGACTCTAGTATAGCACTTTTATAATAGTTAGTCCAAGCCCCATCTAGCAGATCTTCTTTATACCATATTGTACTTTCTAGTTTGCCATTTTTTCTGTACCTTTTCTCTATACCATGTTTCTTGTCATCTCTATAAGTTATCTCTGATTTTATCTGCTCTTTTGTATAGTAGTGACGCTCTACACCATGTTTTTTACCATCTCTGTACGGTATATCTCTCATATCACCAAAAGGTGCATACCCATAGTATCGTGTCATTCCATGCCTAACACCATTTTTGTATGATATCTCTCCTAGTAGAGTACCATTTCTGTATACTTTAGAGATACCATCTTTTTTACCATTTTTATCCATAGGGGCTTTTACTATGCCACTTGTGTTGCTACTGTTACTCGCACACCCTCCTAGTAGAGATATGATTCCTAAAATAGCTAATGTATAGTTGATATATTTTTTCACTCTCTACCTCTTATCTATATGTTACTATAGGCTTTAGCCATAGTGTGCCATTTTTTCTGATACCATTGATTCTATTCTTTCTATAGTAACTCTGCAAATCTATATCAAAGACTGATATTTTTGCATGAACTGTTGCCATCTTTTTGAGTAGTCTTTTTTTCTCTTTTTTATCCACTATTGCTATAGGAGCTTTTTCATCTACTCCCCATTTCCATAGAGTACCATTCTTTTTGGTAGCATAGATATCATAGCATCCCATGGTTATCTTATCCCAATTGCCAGATATTTTGTTTGGTTTGTTGATAGAGTAGTTTTTGATAAATTCAAAGAACTCTCTTCTCCTATCACCCCAGCCCCATAGTGAGCCATCTTTTTGAAATGCTAGAGTATAGTCTCCACACTCTCCACCCTCAGAGCTACCTCTAGTCTCTATAGTTTTCCATTTTTTACTACTACCTATCTGTATGGGCTTGGATATATACTTGCTACCTATCACATCTCGTCCCCATCCCCACAGGGTACCATCTGACTTGATGGCATATACACGATTCCACATGACAGATAGATCTTTCCATTTGCCTCTTATCTTCTCTGGTGATAGATGGTAGGTGTAGATGGGTTTTTTATCTATTATCTGCCCAAATGCGAAGTACTCTTTTTTTATCCCACCAAATACCCACAAAGATCTGTTCTTCTTTGCAGCGATATACCCTCCATCCATCTGCCAAAGAGACATCCAGTCTCTACTATGTGTGGACTCTTGTTTTGCTACATGTTTACCTGCTTGTATAGAGAGTGTTGATATGAGCAGTGCGATAGATATAAATATCTTATATTTACTCATAGCCAACATCTTTTTTACACTTCCAATCCATATCATAGTGAACAGTATCATAGACCTTATTTATAAATATATTGCCTCTCTTATCCATCCGTATATATTTAGTCACTACATCACATTCAGCATTACTATGTTTGCTAGTTTTGTTCAATATCTCATAGTGACTACCCATATCTCTATACTCAGATACTCCTCTGATAGGTAGAAGGGCTATAGCTATCTCTGCTGGAGTGTCTATCTGACCTAAAAATTTCAGAAGCTTGGCTCTACTATCCACTACTTTTATCCTAGAGAGGCTATCTACAGAGTATAGGAAATAATGAGAACTAAAGTGGCTAAGCTCTCTTTTTTCTTTCGCAAAACCACTTCTTT
>DAOUPF010000269.1 GCA_030626265.1 Sulfurovum sp. | reverse complement strand
CCAGAAGGCTCTATCCTGAAGCTACCAGCTGGTGTATATAAAGGTAATATTGTTATCAATAAGCCACTAACGATTATAGGGAAAGAGTCAGGCGTAGTTATTGATGGTGGTGGTAAAGGTACAGTTATTAAAATAACTGGATCATATGTCACTATCAAAAATATCAAAGTGATCAACAGTGGCTCCTTACATCACCAACTTGATGCTGGTATAACACTAGAAAATGGAGCGCATTGTGAAGTAAGTAATTGCTTTATAGATGATTGTTTATTTGGTATAGATATGCAAAATGTAAATAACTCTATAGTAAAAGACAATAATATCACTTCAAAAGATTTTGATTTGGGTCTTAGAGGTGATGGTCTACGTCTATGGTATAGCAATGATAACCTAATCAAAAATAACTCTCTAATCAAATCTAGAGATATGGTAGTGTGGTACTCTCATGGTAATCTCATAGAGGAGAATTACGGAGAGTGGTGTAGATACTCTCTGCATTTTATGTATGCAGGAAAAAACTATGTCAGAAATAACAGTTACAAGTACAACTCAGTAGGAATATTTTTTATGTACTCCAAAGATACGGTGGCTACAGGTAATGTAGTCAGGAGTTCCCTTGGAGCTACTGGTATGGGTATAGGGTTAAAAGATGTATCCAACTTTACTATCAAAGACAATACAGTGATATACTGTGCACAAGGGCTATATATAGATAGGTCACCATTTGAGCCAGATACAAATAACTGGATTGAGGGTAATAATATACTATATAATGCAGAGGCAGTACACTTTCACTCACTAAGTGAAAATAATATCATAAAAGATAATGTCATAAAAGGCAATATAGAAGATATAGTAAATGATAGTAGAGGAAGTAAGACAAATGAGAATGAGATAGTAGGCAACTACTGGGATAATTATGCAGGATTTGATAAAGACAACGATAACATAGGTGATACTCCACATGAAGTGTATCAGTATGCTGATCAGCTGTGGGTATATAATCCTAATGTAAAATTCTTTTATGGCTCACCAGTGATATCTCTATTGAGTTTCTTGGCAAAATTGGCTCCATTTACGGAGCCGATTTTCCTACTCTCAGATGAGAGACCAAAGGTGAAGTTGTAGTATGGAGGAAATGTATGGCGAAAGTTAAGACAGATAGACGAGAGTTTGTAAAATACTCAACTCTGGGTGTTTTAGGAGCAGTGATGGCTGGTGGTGTGATAGCTAGTCCATACCTGAATGCTGAGGAGACGAGACTAAGACCTCCAGGTTCTTTAGGTGAAAAAGAGTTCTTAGGGCTTTGTATCAAGTGTGGGCAGTGTCTGCAAGTATGCCCTTTCCACTCTATAGAGTTAGCTGATTTTGGCAAAGGGCATGGTGTAGGTACACCATATATAGATGCTACAAAGAGGGCTTGCTGGGCATGTAATGCAGTGCCATGTGTATTGGCCTGTCCTACGGGGGCATTGGATCATGATTGTGAAAAAGCAGAAGATATTCGTATGGGTATTGCAGTATTGGAGTTTCCAGATACCTGTATAGCTATGACAAATACACCTATACCCAAAGGCTTTAGTACAAAAATGCATAAGTTTACTGATAATGTAAACAATGTCACACAAGTTGAACTAGATCTTGTAGAAAAACTAGATACTTTTGAGGGCAAGCAGTGTACACTATGTGCAGATATGTGCCCTATACCAAACCCTCTAAGTGCCATAGCAATGGTACCAGATAAAAGTGGTGGCAAGAGACCAGAGATATATGATGGATGTATAGGGTGTGGCGCTTGTGAAGAGGTTTGCCCTACACAGATACCATCTATAGTAGTAAAAACAAGAGTTACATATGAAGAACAGTACGGAAAGGATAAACAATCATGAAAAAAGATTTAATTGTAAAAATAGCTTTGGGTATAACCCTATTTATATTTGTAGGATGCGGTGAAGATAACTCTAAAGAGACTAAGGTAAAAGAGGTTGTTCAAAATACAGAACAAGCAGGAGCCCCTATTATAGAGATAGTTAAAAATGAAAATCCAAATGAGATAAAAGTAGCTCCTAAAAAGATAAGAGATAGAAATAGCTCAGGAACTGAAGATAAGTATTATTATGATTACAACGTAAAGAGTGCATATGATCCAAATAGTGTACCTGCCAATGAAGATGCAAGTATAAGAGCCAAGCCAAGAACTGCTATAGAAGCAAATATGAATATAAGAAGTCCATACGAAGAGGTACAGATCTCTTTACTAGTAAGAAAACTGAGTAAAAAGTTTATAGTAAAATGTTCAGCTTGCCATAATGACTATGCCAATGGTGTTATAGGACCATCACTACTAGGTAAAAGCTCAGACGAGATATTTTCTGATATAGAAGCATTTAAAAGTGGCAAAAAAAGTAATGTCTTAATGAATGATTTGATTAATATGATGAGTAATGATGAGATAAGAGAAATGGCTGATGAGATTTATGAATTTAACCAAAAAATAAAAGAGGCGAGGAAGTAGAATGAAAAATATTATTGTAGGTATATTTACTATAGTTGTACTAGGGCTCATGGCTTTGACATTTATGGGTGGTAGAGCATATCATGGTGGTGAACATGGAAAAGTAATCGCTGATATGGGAGATAGAGTAGCCAATAATACAGTTGCCACTCCAAAAGAGAAAGATGATAGAGCCAAAGAGACTGATAAGCTAAATGCACTTAGAGATAAAGCAGGAAATGCAGGAGCATTTAAAGTATCTAAAGCATACAGAAGTAAGTGTGCTTCATGTCATGGTGTGAATGGCTCAGGGTTCCAAAATGGCAAACCAATGATGGGACCAAAACTCATAGGACAGACTGCTGATAAGATATATAGTGACTTGGTTGAGTTCAAAGCAGGTAGAAAAGAGAATATCATTATGAAAGGGCTATTGATGTCTT
>DAOUPF010000051.1 GCA_030626265.1 Sulfurovum sp. | reverse complement strand
GGTGATTCATGATTCATTGCTTTGCAACAAATCACAAATCACCAGACCCCTCTAGCTTTTTAATGCTTATATTTTAGCAAAATTCTCTATAATCTTTAGTCCATGTTCATGGCTTTTTTCTGGGTGGGGTTGGAAGCCGTATATGTTTTCGTGTTGTACTGCTGAGGTGAACTCGTAGCCGTAGTATGTTTTGCCTATAGCGTAGCGGTCATCACATACAGCATGAAAAGAGTGCACAAAATATAGATAAAACTCTTTAGGCAATCCAGTAAAAAGTGCAGAGTCTTTTTGCTGGAATAGTTCATTCCATCCCATGTGAGGGACTTTGAGTTTGTGGTCAAACTTGGACTCATCAAATGCCACTATCTTGCCTTCTATCAATCCTAGACCTTCGTGTTCACCAAACTCTACACTACTATCAAATAGTAGCTGCATACCAAGACAAGTACCCATGAGTGGCTTGCCAGTCTTTGCAAAATCTTTGATAGCATCTGCCATACCGCTCTCATGTAGGTGACTCATTGCATCTGGAAAAGCACCAACCCCAGGAAGAACTACACGGTCATAATCTTTTAGCTTTTCTGGATTACTCTCAAGGGAGGCTTTTGTACCTACTGCATTAAAGGCATTTATAACTGATCCCAAATTACCCATTTTATAGTCCACGATTGCTATCAAAACTTTTCCTTATTATATAACTCAGGTTTTAAATTACCGCGATTATATCATAATCGTTCTAACTCTTTATTGATAGCTTTGGTAAATGGTTCATGGTATCCTCTCTTGGGTAGCTTGTCTCTCATGCTCTCTAGGAAACTATAGTAGTCTTCTAGGGTGAGTTGCCCTCGTAGGAGTTCATATTTGAGATATAGCCAGTAGGTGTTGAGTACATCAGATTGGCAGTACTCTTTGATGAGGTCTAACTTTTCATCATAATATAAATCTAGTACTTGGTCGCCACTGACATCATATTTGCCAGGGATGCCTGCCATAGTACATAGTGTATCTAGCTTTAGATTTCTCACCGCTCCAAAGCTTCCAATGGAGTCTAGCAAATCCATATGAAAATTTTCTGCAAATCTTTGGCGATAGTTTTCCCATTTGGTTTTGTTCAGCATTGGGTTGCTTTGGTCGAACCATGCTGGGAAAGATATATTATATTTCATGGCACGAAGGAGCAACATAGGCATATCAAAACCTCGCCCGTTAAATGATACTATCTTGGGATTTTTATCCTCTATAAACCTAAAGAAGTGACGAATGATAGACTCCTCATCATCTCTGCCCTCACCAAAATCACCAACTTTGATAAATCGTCCAAACTCATCGGCAATCACAGCTGAGAGTGCTACTAGTCTATGATAGGGTATAGGTAAAAAAGTAGTATTCTTCTCACCTGCATACTGCTCTTGTGCTGCCTTGATGATAGAGAGGTCACTATCCCCTGTGACATCAAAAGTTTGCTCTATCAAATCAATATCGGGTATAGTCTCACAGTCAAATATGCAAATCATCATAAGCCTTATGGTAAAATTGCATTAATTATACAGTAAACGAGAGTAAATATGGCAAAAGAGGCTAAAACTTGAAAAGAGCGAAAATGATACGGTATACACTTTTATACTATTTGACACTATTTGTACTGCAAATGAGTCGTTTAGTGCCTAAAAGTATACTTTATAAGCTATCACACTATGTCATGAAGTATAAATTTCAAAAGAGTCAAAATAAAATTAGTACAGTAGAGAAGAATCTTCATATAGTTTTTGGAGAGTTGGATTTGGATGTAAAAACAAAATTGATTGATTCATATCTCTTGCACCACTCAAAGACAATTATAGAGATGATTTTAGCCATTACAAATAGGCTTGATTTAAAAACATTGATTGTAGATTATGATGAAGTAGCAAGTAAGATGAAATCATTAGCTAATAATGAAGGAAAAGGTACTATATTTTTGACAGCACACTATAGTAACTGGGAGATACTGGGGCTATTTACAGGAGAGATTGGATTGTCTATGACTATAGTTAGAAAGACTATGCGAAATCCACTGATATATGAGAGGATAATTACACCATTTAGAACACAGTTTGGACATAAAGAGTATGAGAGAAAAGGTGCACTCAAAGGGATAACTAGAGCACTAAGAGATTCTGAAAATGTAGGATTATTAATTGATGAAGCGATACCTCCACCAAATGGAATTTTGGTAGACTTTTTCTCCCAGCCAGCTTATACACTCAAGAGCATTGCTCAACTCAAGCTCAAGTATGACCCTGATATTATTCCTATTTTTATAGAGAGAATGAATGATGGTAAATTTAGAATAAATATATTGGAGAAGCTAGAGCATGATATATCTAAACATAATAGTAATGAAGATAAAATTTTAGCCATGACAAGAGACTATAATAGCATATTAGAAATACAAATACAAAAGAATCCTGCTCAGTGGCAATGGTCTTATGAGCGTTGGAGAGAAATAAGAAAAGAGATAATTTAGATGAAAAAACAGTTTAACCAAGGCTTTGTAGGGCTTAAGTACTTCTATCCTTATTTACATGAATATAGGAGTACATTTGTTGTGATATTTGTATCTATGGTGATGGTGGCAATTACCAGTGCTTTGAGTGCATATATCTTCAAATATATACTAAATGATATTTTTGTAAACAGAGATGAGCAGATGTTGGTTATATTGCCTTTGATGGTAATAATGCTGTTTTCTATCAGAGGTACTTCACGCTTTGCTAGTGCATATCTCACAGCCAAGGTAGGTGTATCTCTAGCCAATAAACTCCGTGAGTTGATGTTTAGTCGTTTAGTAAGAGCAGAGTATAATGCTCTGCAGAAGATAACAACTGGTGATATAAATGCTCTTATCATTCAAACAGCACTTAATATCCAAAATATTATCTCAAGAACACTGCCTCAGCTCATCATTAGTGCACTGACTGTTGTAGCATTGATAGTGATGATTTTGTATACTGACTGGAGGCTGTCCTTGTATGCTATAGCTGTAGCGATGATGATAGTAATTCCTGTTAATCTACTAGGTAAAGGGGTTAAAAGACATACTAGCAACTCTGAAGATATGATTACAGAGTTATCCAATCATGTCAATGAGTCATTTAATAATTTTGATTTACTCAAGGTATATGGTAGAGAAAAGCAAGAGGAATCACTTTTTGTGGATTTTTTAAATAGATACGAAAAATTTCAAATCAAATTGTCGAAGTACCAGTTGTTATCATCTCCATTTATGGAGTTTTTTGTGGCCCTGGCCATTGCTGTTGTAATTTTTGTAGGTGGACATTATGTCATAGATGGCAGTATGACACCGGGTGATTTTTTTGCCTTTATGGTAGCACTGATGTTGCTATATGCACCTATCAAAAATTTGACACAAAACTACATTGTCCTGTACTCTCTAAATAGTTATGTGGAGAGAGTAGAGCACATACTAGAACTCCCTATAGAAAAAATAAAACAAAATGGTGAAACTATAGATAAAATAATAGAAATAGAGTTCAAAAATATATCTTACTCTATTGGAGATACAGAGATACTGCATAATGTTTCATTTGTGATAGAAGAGGGAGATAGATTGGCAATAGTAGGCAAGAGTGGAGCTGGAAAAAGTAGTATCATATCTCTACTCTTTGGACTAGGAAAGGCATCAAGTGGTGACATAACTATAAATTCAAATCTATTGGATAGTTATTCACCAAGTCAATTTCGTAAGCAGATATCTTATGTCAATCAAAGTGCAGGTATATTTAATGCTACTGTTGAGGATAATATTTGGTATGGTGAGCCTTTGGATGACCAGAGATATGAGAAGGCAAAATCAGATGCCCAGTGTGACTTTATAGCACAGATGCCTTTAGGTGATAAAGAGCTCACCGGAGAGTTTGGCAATAGGCTATCTGGTGGACAGAGACAACGTATAGCATTGGCAAGAGCTATATACAGAAGAGGGTCACTATTTGTACTAGATGAAGCTACCTCTGCACTGGATGCCAATACTGAGAGCTTGATTCAAGAGAGTCTAGAGAGAGTTATGAGTGAGAGAACAAGTATCGTCATAGCACATAGACTCGATACCATTAAAAAATGTAATAAAGTTATGGTTGTTGAAGCTGGGTCTATTGTAGCGTATGGCAGTTATGATGAAGTTAGTTGTGGTGATGCATTCCGTAGGAATTTTATGATGGATAGTATATTGTGATTAGGGCAAAAAAATTTATAGTTTTTTTGATTCTTGCTTTTCCTCTTGTCATTATTTCTGTTAAAGTCCTAGGACCTTTGATCTTTCTCTTACTAGCTATTATGGGTATATATATAGCTATTAGTGAGAAGTTGTCTCCATTTAGTATGGAAGATATTCGTCTATTTTCATGGATAACTTTTGGGTATTTTTTAGTTATGCTCTTTTCAGTTGTTTTATCAAATGAACCAACGAACTCATGGATACATTTAAGCAGAAAGTCACAGTTTTTAATGGCACCTTTTGTTGTTTTGGCATTTTATAAAGTAGACATCTCTATAAAAACTTTTTTAAATAGTGTAAAAGTAGGGACTATTATAATTGGGTTGATTGTATCAGTACAGTATCTACTGGGTTATGGAGGAGGTAGATTATCAGGTATGTTTAATCCAAATACATTTGGTGATTTAGCTGTACTAATGACACTATTTACAATAGTAGGAGTAAAGGAGGAGAGTATAAAAGAGTTTAGATGGAGTCTTATAGCTCTGTTTTTTGGTGTTGTTGCAATAGTAATGTCAAACTCTAGGGGTGCAATTTTGTCATTTATGATAGTACTTTTACTTTATGCCATACTAATGCATAAAGTACTGCCACATATGAGAAAGCGTAGCTGGATTGCTGTAGCTGTAGGGGTTACAACTTTTATAACTATATCTTTAGGTGTAGGTATAACAGACAAAAGAGTAGAAATAGTGCAAACACAGATAGAACAATGGAAAATAGGTGATAATCTCACAAGCTCTGTAGGAGTTAGGCTTGAGATGTATCAATCAGGGATAAAAGCATTTTTAGACTCTCCTTTGGTTGGGTATGGATATAGAAATTCAACTGCTGTAGCATCAAGGTAT
The DNA here is from genome assembly GCA_030626265.1 of Sulfurovum sp. GTDB lineage: Bacteria > Campylobacterota > Campylobacteria > Campylobacterales > Sulfurovaceae > JAAXPZ01. The sequence goes on along the minus strand of DAOUPF010000051.1, from coordinate 2,840 downwards.
GCAAATCAAGATGCGAAAGAGGCAATATATAGGTATACACATTTACATAATGAATATTTGACTAATATGGTTAGTGCAGGTATTATAGGACTATTGTCGTTATTGATACTTCTAGGTGTACCTTTAGTTAGTTCTATTAGGGTATTACATAGAGATAGTATATTTCCTTTTGCTCTTATGGGGGTGCTATTAGTAGTAGGGTATGCAACTTTAGGGGTAACACATGGTATGCTTGAATGGGAGTATGAAAATTCTTTTTATATTTACTTTTTGGCATATTTAATGCCTAAACTATGGCGTTAATTCTGATCCACTAAAATGTTTTATTGTAGAAGCTTTAAAATCTTTTGAAAATATATCATTATGAGGGTTATAATATTTCCCTTCTATTTGTAACAACCCTAATAGTGTATTGTGTATAGTGTCAATACGATATGCTTTAGTTGTTATATACTTTTTATCAGTATAGGAGGAAGGCCAAAAGATCATAGGTACCTCCCATTGCTCTTTTACCATTTGATTGTGTCCTGAGAAATCTGTATGGTGACATACATCTTCACCATGATCAGGGTGGTATAGCCAAGTAGAATGTTTAGACTCTTTACTGTTTTTTAGTAGAGATAGAAGCTTATGACGAATCATATCACCGTATAGTATAGAGTTATCATAAAAGTTTCTAAATGTAATAGCCCAATCCGCACGACCTTTATCAGTAAGCTCTTTGGCAACCAGATCATCAAAAATATTTGAATATTGATTATACTCATCAGGATATCTGAAGTTGTAAGCAGGGTGTGATCCAAGAAGGTGAACTATGATTAGTTTTTTGTCAAATTTATCATTGAGGGCATTTTGATAAGCAGGTAATACAGATGAGTCATATGAACCTTCACCTCTAGATTTGCCTTTATTAGTCATAATAGTCTCATCTGCATGGTGTGCAAATATAGATAGAACACCATAGGCATCTGTTGTATGATTGGATATCCAATATACATGGTATCCTGCTTGTTTTGCCATTAAGATAAGATCAGGATAGCTTTTCCAAAGTTCGGGCTTTTTTATAGTGGCTGGAGTTAGCATACGCTCAAAAGCTGGGACAGTTATTGGGGCAGCTGCATAGATATTGTCAAATACTAGCAGCTCTTTTTGAAGGGACTGTATCATGGGTGTGGTATTGCGTTGATATCCATACAGAGACCAGTTGGATTTTGTACTACTTTCTCCTATGACCCATACTAAAGTATTTTTATCAGACTTTCCTTTATATTTCATAGTTGATAGTCCTGAAGAGGAGAGATTTTTTTCTAAAATTTGATTAAGATTTTTTATCTCCTCTAAGTCTGTTTGCCAGCGATCATAAAAATGTGGAAAGTATACTATAGGGTTTGATATACGCATGGATGTATTAAGATGAGCAATGGTTAAAAAAAGTATCCATGCTATTAGTACTCGCTTTGTAATGATAAATTCAGTTTTTGTATAATAGCGTCGTAGTGCTAAAATGTAAAATAAAGTATATGATAATATGAGTATTGTAAAATGCTTAATAAGATAAAACCTATATTGAAGTATAAATTCAAAACTCTCTTGTGAATCTGTACCAAATATAGCTTTTATAATCATCATATCATCTTGTGCAACTCCAAAAATATCACGCAATCCAGCATGAAAACTCATATTGATAAAAATGATAAAACTCACTACTATTAATATCCAACGAAGAATAGAGTTAGAACTATAACGCATAGATAAAATACTAAATGTACCTATCATAGACATTCCTATAAGTGCTATTTTCCCTGCTCTTGAGTAGTTGAGATAATCTACTATATAGAAGCTTAAAGGAAATAGTAGAAATAAAATAGATTGTAGTAGTGGGCGATAAGATATAATATTTAGGTATTTTTTTACTTTTTTCATTGTCTTAATCAGGCGGCCTATACTCTTTTTCTTTTCTCTTCTTTTTGGCTGCTTTCTCTCTCTTCTCTTCCATACGTATAGCATCTCTTAGTTCATCTTCACCATCAAATCTAGCACCGTCTATAAATTTAGATTGGTCATCAAACTGACCTGTACGGATACCCCATAGTAGGGCAGCAAGACCTAGAGCACCTACAAAAGTTGAGATACCTATCATCATAATCATGATTGAACTACTTATAATATACTCCTCTTCTTGATAATGAGCAAAGCCCATTATCAATTCTTCTCACTAAAGTCACATCTAGTGATTCGTAAAATTTCATTTTAATCCTTAATCTTAATTCTAGATGAGTTAGCTACTACTACAAGTGAGCTTAGACTCATGGAGATAGCAGCTATGAGTGGTGTGACATATCCCATGACTGCTAGTGGAACGGTTATGATATTATACACTATTGAGAAGCCCAGATTCTGTTTTACTGCTAAAAAGGTTCGTTTACTTATCGCAAATGCCGTTGCCAAGCTCTCCAGTTTATCATCCAATAGTACTACATCACTCACTTCTATAGCGATATCTGCACCACTACCCATAGCACAGGCTATATCACTTTTGGCTAGTGCTATAGCATCATTGATACCATCCCCTGCCATGACTACTATATGACCCTCTTCGTGGAATTTGTCTATGAGGTTGGCTTTGTCAGTAGGTAGTAGGGCAGAGTAGACTTCAGTGATGCCTACAGCAGATGCTATACTCTGAGCACTTTTGTCATGGTCACCAGTGAGCATCGCTACACGGATACCTTGAGTCTTTAGAGTTTGTATAGCTTCATATGCACCATCTTTTATCTGGTCTTCTAGCTCAATCTGGGCTATGACTTTCCCATCTATAGCAAATATAAATAGTGTCTGCT
>DAOUPF010000469.1 GCA_030626265.1 Sulfurovum sp. | reverse complement strand
CTCAGGTGTTGGCAAACTAGATTCAGAGATAAGTGAGGCTCTAGAAGCTGAGATACTGATGTTAAACCTAGAGAGTGAAGCAGAGATGAAACGAGTGGAGATGATAGCTAAAGATTTGGGCAAAGTCGCTCGAATTTCTATCCGTATCAATCCAAATGTAGATGCCAAGACACATCCATATATCTCAACAGGACTGCATGAAAATAAATTTGGTGTAGAGATAGATATGGCAAAGAGAATGTATATCTATGCAAAAAACTCTGAGTATTTAGATCCTATTGGGATTCATTTTCATATAGGCTCACAGATAGTAGACTTAGCACCTTTTGAGGAAGCTGCAGAGATAATAGCTGATTTAGTTCGCTCTCTTAGTGCCATTGGTGTTGATATCAAGTTCTTTGATATTGGTGGTGGTATTGGCGTGACTTATGATAATGAGCAAACTATTGATTTGACAGCTTATGCAGATGCAATTGCTAAGATAACTAAAGGGCTTGATGTCACTATCATGTGTGAGCCAGGTCGCTCTTTGACAGCAAATGCTGGATATCTATTGAGCTCTGTACTTTATGAGAAACAGAATGGCAAAAAGAGATTTGTGATAGTTGATGCTGCAATGAATGATTTGTTAAGACCAGCTCTCTATACTGCTTATCATAGAGTTGAACTCTTAGGAGACAAAGACGAAGAGACAAGTGAAGCGGATATTGTAGGTCCAGTATGTGAGAGCAGTGATTGGTTGGCAAAATCAGTACAACTACCAAAAACGGAGCATGATGATTTGATAATCATACATAGTGCAGGTGCTTATGGATTTACAATGTCTAGCAACTATAACACTAGAGGTAGAGCAGCAGAAGTGGCTATAAAAGATGGCAAAGATTTTTTGATTCGTGATCGTGAGAGTTTTGAAGATCAGATTCGTCTAGAAAAAAAGTACATATAGAAGGTAGGAAGATATGATGACCCTAAAAGAGCTAAGAGTAAAGATTGATGAAGTAGATGATGCACTTTTGGATATATATAACAAGCGTATGCAGTTTGTGCATGAGGTAGGTGTACTAAAAAATAGTACTGGTGCTAGTATCTATCGTCCTGAACGAGAGCAAGAGATTTTAGATCGTATCAAAAGTAAAAATAGCAAAATAGATGGTTTGTTGACTGATCAAGCTATAGATGCACTATATCTAGAGCTTTTTGCTGTGTCT